>JAKAOC010000099.1 GCA_021823385.1 Actinomycetes bacterium | reverse complement strand
CGATCTTGGCGCCGGCGGCCCCAGCTCGAAGAAACCGTCGAGCCGCAGTGACGACGCCCCGGCGCGAAAGCGGGCGCCCAGGGTGCCGAGTGCCTTGGATGCCGCGTATTTGGAGGGAGAGCGGCCGAAGACGAGCGCTTTCACAGGCTCCTCCCGATGGGAAGCAGCAGTGGGGAATGGCCCTGCTGGCGCTGCCAGTTCTCCACTGGCCAGCCTCGCTTCTTGGCGATCTGGAGGAGCTTGGGCTCGGGGTTCACCGCCACGGGATAGCCGACGGCCTCCAGCATGGGCAGGTCCGAGGTCGAGTCGGCATAGGCCACGGACTCCTGGGTGGTGATTCCGTAAGAGCGTGCGAAGTCTTCCACCAGGAGCGCCCTGGCCTCGCCGGTCGGAGGCGCGACATCGAGGTTGCCGGTCAGGCGGCCACGCGCGTCCTCGGTCATGGTGCAGGCGACCACGTCGTCGAAGAGTGGTGCCAACGGCTCGATCACGAAGTCGAGCGCACCGGTGATGAGAATGGTCTTGTGCCCGTGGGCCCGGTGGCGCCGTATGCGCTCGATGGCCCTGGGGAAGGCCTTTTTCAGCAGATAGCCGTTGAAGAGGTCGTTGCTTTTCTCCGCCAGGTCGGCCCGCTCGGCCCGTGAATAGCGCCGGTAGAAGCTGCGCAGGAAGTCACCGCGGTCCGCACGGTCCACGGCCATCAGGTTCGGGCCTTCGGCCAACAGCGCCAAGGCGAAGAGCGCCTTCTTGCCGAGCGGCAGGTCGCGGGTGGCGTACCAGGCGAACGCGTCGACCACGTTCGAGGCGATCACCGTGTTCTCCAAGTCGAAGACGGCGATGCGGAAGGTGTCCGAGAGTATCTCTTCAGTCTGGCGCGACTCACGCCGGTTGGTCGTCCCTTTGCGCTCGGGGGTCGTCTTGATGCGCGCATGGCGGACCACCGAGGGAAGGTGCACCTCGGTGACGAAACGGTCCCAGTCGATCAGGTTCGGGTCCAGCAGGAAGTCTGCGCCGTCGCCATCGTCGAGACGGGCGGCCAGCCCGAGCAGGTTGGTGACGTCGAAGATGGCCTCGGTCTCCGCGTAGGAGCCGTAGAGCTCGACATAGGAAAGGGCGCGCTTGACGGCCTGGCGCTTCTCGTCCAGGTCGGTTACCAGCTCGGCCCGCTCGCCCCTGAGGGGCAGCTTGCGTGCTATGGAGTCCACCAGGTCAAGATTGCGCGAGAGCCCTGCGAGCTGGCGCTGAACGCGCCCGCGTCCCGGGAAGTTCCACTCCGGCACTTGAATCGGCTGGCCGTCGGCATCGTAGACGGGGTGCTCGTGGAACCAGTTGCGGACCAGGTCGACCAGCCGCTTGTAACGCAGCGGGTTCCGGGCACCGGAGGCCACCTGGTAGACGGGTATCGCACCCGGCTCGGGCGTCGGCCCGGCTGCGGTTGCGAGGATGGCCGATGTGACGAAGTCGACTGGAATGACGTCCAGGATGCCCTCCGGCACCCCGGGGAACTCCTTGAGCAGCCCGCGAGCGTAAGAGACGATGATCGGCTCCGCCATCCGGAAGCCTTTGATCCAGCCGGCGTAGGGATGGATCATGGAGGACTCGATGATGGAGGGCCTGACCACGGAGATGGCCAGATCGGAGTGATCGCGCGCCAGCGTCTCCTCGCCCAAGGCCTTGGTGAAGGTGTACGCGTCCGGCCAGCCGAGCGATTGTGCCCGGGCACGGCCTATCTCCACCAGGCGGTCATCGACCCATTCCTGGCGGATCTTCTCGAGCTTCTCTGCAAGCAGCGGTCCCCCGGCTGCACCGAGTTCGTAACGGGCCTTCTTCTCGAAGGAGGCCAGGTTTTCGGGCTCGCGCGATTCGCTCTGCATCCGGGCCCTGAGGTCGGTGGCGAAGGCGACCTCGTCGTCGATGGCAGGGACCGGGGAGAAGCGGGTATCCCGCAGCAGGCGCTCCGGAGCCAGTCCGCGGCGATATCCGGCTACGTAGGAGGTGGAGACGGTGATGAAGTGCTTGGAGAGCGGATCTATGCCGGCCGTGGCGCAGGCCAGCTTTATGGCCGAAGCGACGTTGGACGGCCCGAGCAGATTGACCGAAACCGCCGAGGGAAGAGGGGAGTCGAAACTGACCGTCGCGGCGGAGTGGATCACGTAGTCCGCCGAGGCCAGCGCCTCGAGCCCGTTCTCATCGAGCCCGAGAGCTTCCTTGGAGACGTCGCCGGCCACCGCGCTCACCCGCGCGCGCATTTGGGGTTCGAACTCCGCGCCCAGCTGCTCCTTCAATGGGCCGAAGGCGTCGTTTTTCACGACCTCGCGCCATGCGCGATCCATCGCGCTGGAGCGTCTGCCCGGCCGAACCAGCAGGATCAGCTTTGAATCAGGGATCGCGGCGAGTATGCGCTCCGCCAGGGCGGTGCCGAGAAAGCCGGTACCTCCGGTGACGAAGAATGTCTTTCCTGCCAGGCGCTCCGCGATCATCTGCTTACCTCGGCCTCGCCGTCGTGTTCGGCGGCCGGGCGAAACACGGGTGCGCGGCAGGAGGAGCGGGGACCGCTCACCGGGCTGGCTGGCTTTGGGGGCATTTGGCTATTTCTTCCCGGACTTTTCCGAGGGCGAGTTGCCGACGGGGCCCAGGCGTCCAAGGCTTCCGAAGCTGGTTCCGGTCGGAGCCGGTGCCGCCTTGCCCTTGCCCCTACCCTTGCGCTTCTTGGGCTCGGTGTATCGGCGCGAGGTCGAAGGGGCTCCGCTGTGGCCCGCGGGAGCGGCCACCGCCTTCTCGCCACGCGTTGCCGGCAGCTGGCCCTTCTTGTTCCTGGCCTGCCAATTGAAGCGGAAGCCGACAAATGCGGCGTAGGCAACCGCCGGCATGCCCAGGATGACGTACTTACCCCACGGGCCGAGAGCTATGGCAAGGCCGGCAAAGCCGACGTAGATACGCCTGCCTACCGCCACGGTGACCGCGAACAGAGCCGCGATGCCGAGGCCCTCGAGGGCGATGGTCAGCGGGTTTTGCCCCCCGGCGACCTTCTGGTGGATATGAGGCAGCCAAAGGCCGAGAAAGATCGCGGCTGAGTAGATTGCCACCCCAAAGCCGATGAGCTTCTCTTTGGTCGAGATTTTGCTTCGCACGTTTGGCTAGTCTAGGTCGAGCGGCCCGCCAGCCTCGGCGCTTTGGAGCCTCGGCTGTGAAAGCGTTTACTGCCCCAGCTCATCGCCGATGCTGAGCGTCCCGCCCGACCCGATCCCGAAGTACTGCTCCGCAACCGGGAGCAGCGCCGGCCCCGAGAGCATGCACACCCCGGAGAGAATCAGCGGTGCGATCCAGGAGCCGTCCGTGACCCCGCTGGCGCACAGGCAGACGTTGCGGCTGAGTGCCAGGGTCGCGATCGACGAGAGTTGGCTCGGAGCCGGCGACTGGAGCTCTCGAAGCGCCTCGGAGTAGGGCAGGCTCCAATAGGAGATGGCCGGGGCCAGGAGGTCGTAGAGGCGAACCTCCCGCTCCTGCACCGAGGTGACCATCAGTTCAGCCCCGTTTGCCGAGACCGTGGCGGCAAGATTTTCCAGGTAATCCGCCGGATGGCCCAGGCGCAGCGCGGAAACCGAAAGGACCAGCGAGAAGCCGGCCGGAGTATCGGAACGGAACGTGGACAGTGCGGTGCTCAGCGCAGGCAGGTCGTCTCCGCCCAGCGGCTCGATGTCCACCAGCAGCTTTGCCGGCCGCCCGACCCTCTCGAGCAGCATCGGGCCCGCCTGGGCAAGCAGCGAGATGAGCGCGATCGGCTCGCCTGACTGCGGTGCAATGGCGGGCAGCACCGGCCGGACCATCTCCAGTCGCGGCTCGCCCGCCCGGGCTATCAGGTCGGGTACGGAGCCGGTTACGGCCCAGCCCTGGGTCCAGCTGTCGTCGGTAAGTGGCACCGGCTGCAACGGCTCCCCGGCCTGGGAGCGGAAGCGCAGCCCTGGATCGACGAAGGCGATGTCCGCCACGCTGGTCCTTTGCCTCGGCTGTCCCTGGCTGTCGAAGTTTCTGAGGTCTATGACTGTGGAGTCGTCATGGTCTTGCCCGACGTAAAGAGAGAGGCGCGCCCTCCCGCTTTCCTTGGAGCGGTACATCGCCGAATCCGCATGCCTGAGAAGCTCGGTCCCGTTTGCCCCGCCCCAGCCCACGGCGATGCCCATGGAAGCGCCCATCTCTATGCGGTTGGGCCCGACAAGATAGGCGTCATTGAGCCGGTCGAAGGCGCGCTTGGCGATTTCGATGATCGCGTCGTGGCTGGGCGCGTTCTCGAGCAGGACGACGAATTCGTCTCCCGAAAGCCTGGCCACGGTGTCGGTGTCGCGGAAGCAGGCGGTGAGCCGTCTGGCCACTTGAACCAGAAGCTCGTCGCCGACGAGGTGACCGAAGCGGTCGTTTACCTGCTTGAAGAAGTCGATGTCGACGAAGATGACCGCGGTCAGCTGGTCGGATCTCTCCGCCTTTGCCGTAGCCATAAGGAGCCGGTCGTAGAAGAGTTCCCGGTTCGGAAGGCCGGTCAAGGAGTCCTTGAAGGCCTTCTCGCGGTATGACTCGAGACGCTCCATCTCGGCCAGACGAAGTCCGATGTTGTCGGCTGCGAGCGTGGCGGCGATGGCCCAATCGCCGGCGACGGCCCGCTCGCGCGAGTCGAAAAACGGCCGGCCTGCTGAATGGGTGGCTGCCGCAATTCCTATCAACCCCGCCGACGTATTGATCGGGACCATCAAGAAAGCCCTCTCGTCAACGAGGGCGCGCACCAGCGGCGTATAGATAGTCGTGTCGCCGGGCTCGAAAAACAGCGGCCCGTCCCCCATGAATACGAGTTCGGCCCCGGGCAGCGCGGTCAGAACCTGGCCCCCGAGCCGATCAAGCAGCCTTTGGCGCCTGGCCCTGTCCGGACCGAAGATCCGAACATCGGTGACCCTCCGTTGCGAATCGGTGACCAGGAAGAAGGCATGAGAGAGGCCAAGACTTACCGCGAGGGAGCGCGTCAGGAAATCGCCCAGCTCCTCGGTGGAGGAAATCTGTGTCGAGGCTTCCAGCATCGGCTGCATGCCGACCCATGCGTTGTGGCGAAGCGAACGCTCACGGTCGTCCATGATCTGGGCTACCACTAGTGAGAGATGGCTGATCAGAAGCGTGGCAGCCCGATCGTCGTGAACCATCGCGCTCCCGGAGCCCTGCGGGTTCGCCAAGAGAATCATTCCCAACGGATTGCGCATGTGCTGGACCGGCAGCAGAAGGAACTCCCCCGAGATTCCCAACGCTTCGCGCACCGCCTCAGGCGGCCCGGAAGGCGAGGTGGCCTCTGCCAGGATGGGCTTGGCGGATTCCATCGCCGTGACCGCATCGGGCCACAGCCCCGCCACATGCTCGGCCCCTGGCGCGATTTGCTCGCGCCCCGTGGAGGCTGATCTGAGTATGCACAAGGGGAGGAGGCGGTCGCTGTCCAGGGAGTAAATTGCCGCCACGCCGTAGTGAAGAGACTCCGCCAGCAGCGCGCTGACCTCGGCCAGCGCTGACTCGGGGTCTATTCCCCTGGTCAGCGCCGAGGAAATCGCCAGCACCAGCTGGGTTAAAGCCTCGTTCTCACTTCCTCGGCGGCTGGCGACAAAGGCCGAGACGGCTTCCGAGAACTTCAATCCCAGTTCATCCAGGCTTGGCGCGCTCCAGGGGTGTGGCGAGAAGAGAAGCATGGCGAAGTGATCGCCGGTACTTGGAACCACCAGGGCCTGGTCGAACAGATGAGGCTTTTTCTCCACTTGGTAGAAAGCTGCGATGGAAGCGGCTTGCTCCTCGACCAGGGTGAGCATGCGAGGGCGTGCGCCGTTCATGAGCCTGGCCAGGCGCTGTTCGATGGTGCCGGCGGGGAGGAAGTGCGGGTCGTATGAGATCGAGGTGGTCACCTGCGGACGGCCGGTAGCGGCCGGGACCTGGGTCACCGTTCGGTGTGTCCAGACCATTACCTGGCCGCTTGGCTGGTATTCGACGACTAGCCCCAAAGGGGAATGCGCCAGACGCATCGCGTCGTCCAGGACCTCGGAGAGCGATGCAGCGGCAGGATGGGTGTCACTCCCATCAGGCATCGTCACCTCCAATGCGGACCCTGCGACCTGTGCGACTCGTGGGGACTATCCGTGTCTCCCGGAGTACTACTGTATGCGCAAACTGGGGTGCCTCGCACGTGTCAACCGCCCAAATTTGCACGGTAAGTGACGAAACTACCACGCAACTAAGACCGCTTTTGCCTCCTAAGATGTTTCGCCTTGGCGCAATTTGGGACTTATGTCACCGCTCTCAGTGGTGGTACTTCCGCCATGGCGAGCTGGTCGCGACGCAGCAGGGCAGGTGGGAGGTTGACCAGGGCGTCACACTATGCTCTATGAGCGTCGACAAGGGCGCTTAGCTCAGCTGGTTAGAGCGCAGCCTTCACACGGCTGAGGTCGGGGGTTCGAGTCCCTTAGCGCCCACGAAGTTGAATCGAATGAACCGCATCAGGTTCAGACGGAAATTACGTGAATCAATTCTTCGAGACCAATGAAGTCGTCTGGGTTGCGCGTATAGAGCGTCAGACCGTTGGCGTGGGCGATTGCCGCGATCAATAGATCGGCCATGCGTGATCGGTGGGTTCGGCCGGTGCTGGCAATAGCCGCAACTACTTGTCCAAAACTACGCGCGGCCGCAGCGTCGAAGGGGATGGGTTCGAAGGTCGCCTCCGTTTGCTGAAGGCGAGCCTGGCGGTTTGCTTGCTCGGTGACCGACGACGCCAGCATTGGTCCTGCGGCCAGCTCTGCAAGAGTGATCGCACTTACCGAAATCTCCTCGGGCAAGGCTCGTTGAACCGCGGGTTCATCCCAGTCGATGACCACTGAAGTGTCGAGCAGGCCCGTAGCCATCTAGAACTCTTGGTCAACGAAGTTGTCGAAGTCGGCTCGAAATCGTTTTGCGTCAATGCGCGGCCCGGTCTCGGCGAAACCAGCGATGGCGGATTTCGGAACGACGGTTCGCCGTGGCGCGAAAAGAGGGCGTAGTTCGGCCACCGGGATTCCGTTGCGGGTCACCACGAAACTTTCGCCAGCGACGACCTCGTCGATCACCTTGGCGTTCTCGTTGCGTAGTTCACGCTGGGCAATGGTTTTGGTCATGAGATGTAGTGTAGCAAATTATGCGACGCAGTGCTACGCTAGCAAGTGGCGCTTCAGTTCATCTTGACGTATGAGCTGTCGCACCGAAAACGTGTTCAAGAGAGGGCGTCGAACGGATCATCCGTCACAACAGGGGATGGGTGAGAGTCGCCACGGTGAAGCACCGGTTCTTATTGTGTCCCTCAAGGTCCACTCTCTTTTCAGACACGCAACCAAGGGATCCGCCGCTCTCAGCGGGGTAGGGCGCCCACTTAGCGCCCCGTGATGTCCCTGACGGAAAGCTCGAGGCGTTTCCCTTTTCCGGCCTTCCCGCTTTTGGCGGGGCCCAGGATCCCCACTTGGCGGCCAAGTAGGAGAGGTCACTCCGGATGACGAGCGGCAAGTGCCTTTTCCGTTATTTCTGGAGACGAGTAACGGTAACTCTGGAGACGTCCGACGGTAACTCTGGAGATTCCTAAC
>JAKAOC010000098.1 GCA_021823385.1 Actinomycetes bacterium | reverse complement strand
TCTGGGCCAGGCTGGCTATCCAGCCCGGCGCCACGGCATTACAAGTGATGCCGTGGCGAGCGTTTTCGAGGGCCACCGCCTTGGTCAGGCCCACCATGGCCGCCTTTCCCGCCGCGTACCCGACCTCGCCCGGGTTCACCTGCACTACTCCGGTCGTCGACGCGACATTGATGATGCGGCCCCAGTGCCGCGCGATCATGGCGGGGAGCGCCCGCCGTGTCATCAGGAACGCGGTGGTCACGTTGGTCTCCAGCGAGTGCCGCCAGGATGCAGGCGATGTGGCGATGGCCAGTTCGAAGGTTTCCGGGCTGGTGATGGAGCCCATTCCGGCGTTGTTCACCAGCACCTCGGGAGCGCCGAAAGAGGCCTCCAACTCCGTGAAAAGCTCATCGACTGAGCGATCGTCAGACAGGTCGGCGGTGAAACCGCGCGCCTGGTAGCCGAGATCGCGCAGTTCGGCCGCGCGGTCGTGGATTCGCGAGGTCGTGGAGACGATTGCCAGCCGGTGGCCCGCGTCCCCGAGCGCCATGGCTATGGCCAGCCCGATACCCCTAGGGCTCCCCGCGCCGGTGACGAGCGCCAATTCGGGCATGACGACCTCCTTTTGGCCGGCTTGCGCGGTCCACCAACCGAACCCTAACAACCTCGAGACCGGATCCGGGCGCCGGCGCCCGCGCCTGCGGGACCAAGGGCTATCTTTGGAGGGCGTGGAATCCTTCTTCGACGCCGTCAACGAGAGTTTTCGCTCGCACGCCCTTCCGGCCCTGATCGAATTCGTCTCCATCAAGAGCCTCTCGCCGGCCTTCGATCCGGCCTGGCAATCCAGCGGCGAGATCGAGCGTGCACTTGCGCATCTCGCGGTATGGGCCGAGAGCCGGCCTCTACCGGGGATCAGCGTGCGCGCCTCGCGCATCGAGGGGCTCACCCCCGCGCTGGTGGTGGAGATACCGGCGGCCAACGGAGGGTCGGGGACCGTTCTTATGTACGGGCACATGGATAAACAGCCCGCCACGGCACCGTGGGCGAACGGCACGGACCCCTTCGAAGCGGTTGTAGCCGAGGACTCCGTCTTCGGGCGTGGAGTCGCGGACGATGGCTACGCCCTCTTTGCCGCTCTCACCGGCCTGGGCGCGGTGATCTCCCGCGGTCTCCCTTCTCCACGGTGCGTCGTACTCATAGAAGCAAGCGAGGAGAGCGGGAGCCCCGATCTGGATGCCCATGTGGAGGTCCTCGCCCCTGAGCTGGGCGATGTGGGGTTGGTGGTTTGCCTGGACTCAGGAGGCCTGGACTTCGAGCGACTCTGGGTGACCACCTCCCTGCGGGGGAACCTGGTCGTCACCGTCGACGTCGAGGTGCTTGCCCACGGGGTCCACTCCGGCTCGGCCGGCGGTGTCGTCCCCAGCTCGTTCCGGATCCTGCGTTCGCTTCTGGACAGGGTTGAGGATGCCTCCTCCGGAGAGATACTCCCCGGGTTCCTCAATGTGGAAATTCCGGAATTCCATCGTGAGCAGGCCCTGGCACTCGACCAGGAGTTGCATGATCCCCTCTCCCGGGCATTTCCGGCGGTGGAGGGAATGGAGCTGATGGGCGCCGGCGGAGCGGAGAGGATCCTGGCACAGACCTGGCGGCCGAGCCTCGCCTTCACGGGCATCGAGGGTGTACCGGACATCGCCTCGGGGGGAAACGTTCTGCGTCCGCACACCAAGGCGAAGGTCTCGCTGCGCCTGCCTCCCACCGTGGATGCGGCCGAGGCGCAAGAGGAGCTGGTGCGCCTGCTCGCGTCCGATCCTCCCTACGGGGCAAAGGTGAGAGTCGAGGCCGAGGCGCCCGCCCAGGGGTGGGTGGCGCCCGATCCAACCGGCTGGCTTGCCGAAGCGTTGGACGATGCCTCGCGCGACGGCTTCGGACGGCCCGCGGGCTACTGCGGCGAGGGAGGGTCGATCCCCTTCCTGGCGACGCTGGGGGTCCGCTTCCCTGCCGCACAGTTCGTCGCCACCGGAGTGCTCGGGCCCGGCTCCAACGCGCATGGGCCCGACGAGTCCTTGCACATTCCTGCGGCGGTCGGTGTATCGGTGGCGGTTGCGCACTTGGCCGCGGCCGCGGCGAGGACGCTTCACTGAAAGCGCGATCCGAGAGGCCTCACCTGTTCCTGGAGACATGACGACAGCTATCGCGAGCGCCTCGCGGCGCTGGATTCGGGCATCGGAGGGATTGACGCCGCGACGGGTCGGCTTGGCCGCCGCGGCGGTGAACCTCGTCTACTTGATCGCCCGCTTGGCGGTGGCCGCTCATGGGGACATCGGCGCCTTGGTGGTGGCCGGAAGCAACTTCGTCACCGGATCGCAGGTGCCGGTGCACCTGCCGGTGGTTGCCGGGAGCGGCTACGACGGGCAGTTCTACTTTCGCATCGCCATGGCGCCCTTCAATTTCGCCCCGCACGCGCTCGGTGTGACCTTGGACGGTGCCTTCCGCTTGCAAAGGATCGGCTATCCCCTGGTCGCATGGCTCCTGTCCTTTGGCTCGGCCCACCTGCTTCTCTACGTGCTTCCCCTCGTGAACCTGGCCGCCTTGGCCGGGCTCGGTTGGATCCTGGCCAGGTTCGCCGTCGCCTCAGGCAAGCATCCCTTCTTCGGGCTGCTCACCGCTCTCTATCCGGGCTACGCATTCAGCCTTGGCCGAGATCTCACCGAGCCGCTGGCTGCTTTCACGCTGGTGCTCGGGCTTTATCTCTTGGAGCGCAGGAGATACCTGTTCTCGGCGCTTTCGCTTTCGGCGACGGTCCTTACCCGGGAGACCGGCACGCTCGTGGTAATGGCCATCGGGATCTCGTGGCTGTATGGGTGGTTGCGTCAGCGAGGCGAGGGGAGCCAGGGCGGGATCTTCCTTGCCGCGGCGGTTCCGACGGTCGTTTTTGCGGCCTGGCAGGCGGTCGTGCGCTCTCAGGCCGGCCACTTCGTACTGGCCGGCTTCGCCGAGTCCAACCTGGGGTTCCCGTTCGGGCAGATGGTCACGTCCGTCCTCGATCGCCTCGCATCTCCGCTGGAGACCGCGAATCTGCTCTGGTTCCTCCAGCTGGTGGGTCTCTGCTTGGTCGTGGTGACGTCACTCGTCGTGTTGGGCCGCTCAAGGGCACCGCTTTGGATCAAGTTCGGCTTGGTCGCCACCCTGGCCCTGATGGTCAGCCTGGCCGGAGGCGAATGGACCGGGAACGCCGACCTGCGCAGCCTGGATCAGCTCTGGCTTTTGGGGTGGCTCATTTTGTATCGCGCGCCACGGCTCGATCTGGCGCGATGGTCTCCGATCGCCGTCGTCTGGCTTGTCTCCGCCGCTCAATTGGTCTTATTCATCTGAGGGCCGCCGTGAGACGGCTGTGCTCCGACTAGCTTGTTACTGGCGCCTGCGGCCTATAAGTTCGCAGAAGACCTTCCAACTCCTTGCAAGTCGAATCCGGGAGACCTGAGGGTTTGCCCTTAACTATCAAGACGACTTCAAGGAAACACGACTTTGCCCGAAATTACATTTGCCTCTCTGGGCGTTGACGCCCGCATTTGCCGCAACCTGGCGGCCAACGGAATCACCTCTCCTACGCCCATCCAGGCCCTGACGCTGGCGGATGCCTTGGCGGGCCGGGATATCTGCGGCAAGGCGGGGACCGGCTCCGGCAAGACTCTCGCCTTCGGCGTGCCGATGGTGCAGAACGTTCGCCGTGCCAGGCCCTCCCAACCGACTGCGCTCGTGCTTGTGCCGACGCGTGAACTCGCCAAGCAGGTTGCCGAGGTTCTCGGCCAAGTGGCCACCAAGCTGGCACGGGTCGACGTCTTCTACGGTGGCTCGTCCATGGATCGCCAGGCCAAGAGCCTCAAGCGGGGCGTGGACATCGCGGTGGCAACCCCCGGTCGCATGATCGACCTGATGGAGCGCCGCCTGATCGACCTGTCCGAGGTGGACATGGTCGTTGTCGACGAGGCCGACCGCATGGCTGACATGGGCTTTGTCCCGCAGGTCAACAAGATTCTCGCCGGCACCGGAGATTCCCGCCACACCATGCTCTTCTCCGCTACGCTCGACGCGGACGTGACCGTTCTGGTTCGCAGGCACATGGTGGATCCCGTGACCCACGCCGTGCCCGAGGATCAGCCGACCGTCGCCACCATGACTCACCATTTCCTCCTTGTGGACCCGGCCGAGCGCCTCGACTACGTCGAGAGGATGTCCTCGGGAGCCGAGAGGACGCTCGTCTTCGTGCGCACTCGCGACAGCGCTGAGCGTGTCGCGGAGCGCTTGCGCGGTCTCGGAGTGGACGCCGAGGCTTTCTACGGAGGACTCCGCCAGTCGGCACGCGAGCGTGCGCTGCACAGGTTCTCCATCGGCAAGACCGCGGTCCTGGTGGCCACGGACGTCGCCGCGCGCGGCTTGGACGTTCTGGGTTTGGACCTGGTCGTTCATTACGACGTCCCGGAGGACCACAAGGCTTACCTGCACCGCTCGGGTCGGACCGCCCGCGGTGGCGCGCAGGGCGTGGTGGCGACGCTGGTTCCGCGCCATCAGGCGCGCGAAGTCGTGCGGATGCAGAAGGTGGTCGGTCTCGACACCGGCATCGTCCAGGCCGCCCTTGGTGCGCCCGCTCTGGCCGGCATCTCCCGCGGGGAGGAGTACTCCGCCCAGCCTTACGAAGTGCCTGAGCGCAGGAGCGAGAGTTCGTATGCGCCGCCGAGGCGAACGGGTTCGTCGCAGTGGGGGCAGCGCGGTCGTCGCAGTGGGGGCTCCAGCGCCCGCTACAAGGTCCGCTAAACCAAGCGAAACGCTTCGGAAGGGGGGTGTCACCAAGACGCCCCCCTTCTTTTATGACGTGATCCGGATCTTCCGGACCAATCGGGACATTTCCCGCTAGTATGTTTCTTGGCTCAAGATGCTCGCCCTAAGCCCTCCGGCATGGCGAGCCGGCAACCGCTCCCGCAAGACGGTGCCCCCGGAGGAAGAGCTGGCCTGCCGCAACCGGCGGGCAAGGCGGGACTCTCGGCGCCAAAGTGCCGGTGTCCCTCTCGACCGAGGAGGACCGATGGCGCGAATGTCCGGCTGACACAAAGCCACCCAAGCCCTTGCAGGCGTGTGCCTCGCGCGCACGCCGCCGGGCGCCTCCCACACCCAAACCTTCAACAGCAGCTTCAGAGGCATTGCCTTGCCATTTTTCGGCCCATCGGCCGACGCTTCGAGCCAGGAGAGATACCGATATGTCCCAGTGGGGATTCGAGACACGACAGATTCATGCCGGCGCCGCCCCCGACCCGGTGACGGGTGCCCGCGCCACTCCCATCTACCAGACCTCCAGCTTCGCCTTCCGCGACACGGCCCATGCCGCGGCACTCTTCGACCTGTCGGAGCCGGGGAACATCTACAGCCGGATCATGAACCCTACCCAGGCGGTCTTCGAAGAGCGGATCGCCGCCCTGGAGGGCGGAGTGGGGGCGCTTGCCACTTCAAGCGGCCAGGCGGCCGAGACGCTGACCTTTCTCAACCTTGCCGAGGGCGGGGGTCATATCGTGGCGGCGGCCTCCCTTTACGGCGGGACCTACAACCTGCTCCGCAACACGCTTCCCAAGCTCGGGATCACGACCACCTTCATCGACGATCCTGACGACCTGACGGCCTGGGAGGCGGCTATCCGCCCTGAGACCAGGGCCTTCTACGCGGAAACGATCGGCAACCCCAAGGGCGACATCCTCGACTTCGAGGCGGTTGCCGCCGTCGCGCACGCGCACGGCATACCACTGGTGATCGACAACACCCTCGCGACCCCCTACCTCGCCCAGCCGCTGCGTTACGGTGCGGACATCGTCATCCACTCGGCCACCAAGTTCATTGGCGGCCACGGAACCTCGATTGGGGGTGTCATCGTCGACGGCGGCACCTTTGACTATGAAGGGAGCGGGCGTTTCCCGGCCTTCACCGAGCCCGACCCGAGCTATCACGGTCTGGTGTTCTCCCAGCTTCCCGAGCCGTTGTTCCAGGCCCGCTTCGTTCTCAAGGCCCGCCTGCAGTACATGCGCGACATCGGCGCCGCCACCACCCCCTTCAACTCCTTCCTCTTCCTGCAGGGGGTGGAGACCCTCTCGCTGCGTATGGAGCGGCACGTGCAGAACGCGCAGGCGGTAGCGGCGTGGCTCGAGGGTCGTGACGAGGTGGCCTGGGTCTCCTATGCCGGCCTGACCTCCAGTCCTTGGCATGCCCGGCAGGCTCGATACCTGCCGCGTGGCGCTGGGGCGATACTCGCATTCGGCATCAAGGGCGGCGCGGAGGCGGGCCGACGCTTCATCGAGGGCCTTGAGCTCTTCAGTCACCTGGCCAACATCGGGGACGTGCGCAGCCTGGCGATCCATCCGGCGTCCACCACCCATGCCCAGCTATCCGAGGAGGACCAGCGCTCCACGGGCGTAACGCCCGACTTGATCAGGCTCTCCATCGGGCTGGAGACACTGGACGACATCCTGGGCGACCTGGAGGCCGGCTTCCGTGCCGCCAAGGGTGACTGATACCGCGGTCAGGGCGCGAGTTCGGGAAAGCGGCGATCCGGGAGACGGTCGCCGCTTCCTCCGCGCCTTTGCCGACCAGGAGTTCGTGACCGAGTCAGGGGCGGCGCTCGGACCGGTCGAGGTGGCCTTCGAGACCTGGGGGCGCCTGAACGCGTCCGGGACCAACGCGGTGCTGGTGTTGCACGCCTTGACAGGCGACTCCCATGCCGCCCAAGGCGACGCCCACCGCTCCCCGGGCTGGTGGGAGGGCTTGATCGGACCGGGCGCGGCCATCGATACCGAGCGCTGGTATGTGGTCTGCCCCAACGTGCTGGGCGGCTGTCGTGGCACGACCGGTCCGTCGTCGGTCGCGCCCGATGGCAGGCCGTATGGATCGAGGTTCCCGGCCATAACCATCCGCGACCAGGTGGCCGCCGAGAGGCGGCTTGCGGATGTGCTCGGCATCCGCACCTGGGCGGCTGTCATCGGCGGCTCGATGGGAGGCATGCGGGCGCTGGAGTGGGTGGTTTCGCACCCCTCCCGCGTTGAGCGGGTCGTCGCTCTGGCCGTTGGCGCCGCCGCCTCCGCAGAACAGATAGCACTCTGCTCGCTACAGACCCGCGCGATCCGGCTGGATCCCAACTTTGCGGGAGGCGACTACTACGGGCTGGCGACCGGTCCCTGGGAGGGCATGGCCATCGCGCGTGGGATCGGGCAGCTGAGCTACCGCAGCTCCGAAGAGATGGAGCGGCGCTTCGGCCGCTCCCACCAGGACGGCGAGGACCCGCTGGCAGGTGGCCGTTACGCGATCCAGTCCTACCTGGACCACCACGGCGACAAGCTGGCCCGGCGCTTCGACCCTAACTCCTACATCACGCTGAGCACGGCCATGAACCATCACGACGTGGGGCGCGGCCGAGACGGAATCCGCGCTGCGCTCTCGAAGGTGGAGGCGGACGTCACCGTGGTCGGTATCTCCTCCGACCGCCTCTATCCCCTCGCCCAGCAATACGAGCTTGCCTCGATGCTGCCCGGTCGCAGGCCGGCCCGAGTCATCGACAGCGAGGTGGGCCACGACGGATTCCTGGTGGAGGTAGACGCCGTAGGAGAGGCGATCGGCGATGCGCTATCAGTCCGCTA
>JAKAOC010000097.1 GCA_021823385.1 Actinomycetes bacterium | reverse complement strand
TCCACCAGCTCGCCCAGGGAGTTGCGGAAGTAACCGCCGTACGCCGCGTTCGCAACCGGGGTCGTCTCGGCGGTAAAGCTCTGGGGCGCCGTTGCCACCTGGGCGCTGACCAGGTAGTAGGTGCCCGTGCCACTGGCGGGAACCAGGAGGGCGGTGGCCGTCCCACCGCCGATCTCCAGCGAGTGGACCAGCTCGGTGGTTCCCAGCCCAGTCACGCCCGGCACCGAGAGCTTGGTCCAGCTCAGGCCCCCGTCGGTGGTTAGATAAAGAGCCGGGCCGAAGGCGTAGCCGACGCTCGAGTTGGCGAAGCGGACCGATGTTACGCCATTGGCAGCGGACTTCGGCTGTCCGATGGGAGCCCTTTCCACCAGCGGTATGCCGGACATCGGGACCGCGGTCCAGCTTCCGCCGGTGTTGGTGGAGGCTGCCAGCTCTGCGCACCATCCGGTGGGCGAGGAGGAGCAGGCCACTCCGCCCAGGGCAAAGGCGTCGGTGGAGGAGACGAAGGTGGCCGAGGAAGGATAGAAGCCGGAGGGGACTGCCCCGAAGGTGCTCGAGGAACTGGCCGAGCCGGCCGTGGTAGAGGGACCGGTGGTCGTCGCGGGGCTGGAGGCCGAGGGGGCCGAGGTCGTCGAGGTGGTCTGGGACGAGGAGGTGCTAGATCCCCTCAGCTGATAAAAGCCGATAGCCGCGCCTCCTACCACGAGCACCAGGGCACCACCTGCATAAAGCATTGGCTTCAAAGCGTGCTTGGTGGAAGCGGCTCGGTTGCGACGTTCCATTCGAGTACTCCTCTCGGACGCTTCGTCCCGGCTTCTACCTTATAAAGATCGTCAGGATCGGCCCCGGTCGTTAGCCCAAAGGTGCGAAATCCCCGGTTTCATCCGACTGCCGGGCAACAAGGCGTCGGAATCGGTGCGACTCAGCTCCGGCGCGGGCCGACGTCAATGCGCATCTCCAATCCGCCGGGCCGTTCGGCGAAGCCGAGGCTGCGATAGAGGCGCTCACCCGCCGAAGTCGCATGCAGCTCCGCCTGGGCGACTCCAGCGCCCTCCAGCTCCTGCAGCAGGCGCACGATGACGGCCCTGCCGTAGCCCATACGCTGCCATCGTGGGTCGGTGCTCATGGAGCTGAGATAGGCCAGCGTGCCGGTGGGGGACGACGGTGACGGCGTGCGCACCATCAAGTTGGCAAGTCCGCCCGAGGCCAGCCCACTTCCGTCGGGCGCGTCCACCACCGCGCCAATGAGGAGGCTGTTTCCCAGGTTGACCTCTAGAAAGCTGAGGCAGGCGCTTCGCCAGCGCGGATCGGCTGCCGACACTCCCATCGATTCGAACATCAGAGCGCGCAGCCGCACGAGCTCGGCCGCATCCGCCGAAGTCGCCAGGCGCGCGCGTGATGCCTCATCGGTTTGCATGCCCGGACAGCATACAGGTCGGCGAGGGAGGCGGCCGGAGCAAAGAAGGAGCAGGCCTACCCCCTAGGGGGCGGGCCTGCTCCTTGCGGCCAAACAACTTGTCGCCTTCTGCGTCAGTGGGCGTGAGCCTCGTGATGGTGAACCACCGGCGCCATGCGCTCCGCGACCTCGGGTTCCCTTCGCACCTTGCGCACCGCGTAGACGGCTGAAAACCCGCCCACCAGGGGCACGGTGGTGATTACCATGAGCAGCCCAAGATTGATGGTGCTCAGGTTGGGGATCGGAATCCCGGTCGGGATGGTGAAGTTGGCCAGGGCCGGAAGCACCAGGGTGAGCAGGCCGCTGGTAACGAAGATCGCTCCGCCGATGCCCAAGGTGATGGAGGCGATGGTTCTGCCCACGAATCCGCGGGCCGCATCTCCGAGGCCACGGCGCTGCATGGCGCGTCCGAAGGCGGCTCCGATCAGCACCTGGGCGATCAGGGTGCCTGTCCCGAAGAGCGCGCCGGGCAGCCAGGCAAGCCCGACGTTTGGCATGGCGGGGGAGATGGTGGTGTAAAGGATGGTGGCGAATGCCCCGGTCCCCATCCCGGCGATCAGGCCGTGCAGCATGGCCAGCGTGCGCGGCGGCTGCTTCCTGGCGTCCAACGGGGGAAGCAGCTTGTCGACGAAGGGCATCAGGTGGATGGTCGTGCCCCTCGTGCGCATTATGTAGCCCGAGATCGCCATGAGCGTGCCGACCACCACGTAAACGACGCCTTCGACGTGACTCGATTCCATCCACGTGGTCAGCGCGAAAAAGGCAAGCGTGGAGAAGACAGCCCTCTGGATGGTGAAGCCGAGGGAAAAGAAAAGGCCCGCGCGCATCCCGCCGCGGGTGGAGTAGCTCCCAACGGCATAGGAGAAGGTTATGGGCCAGGTGTGCTCATCAGGAGTGATGCCGTGGATCATCCCGAGCAGGAGCGCTATTGCGAGCAGCGGCAAAGTGCCGGCCGCGGACGATACGTGCAGGAAGGCGAGCAGATCCATCAAATCGCCCCCCGGCAGTCTTCGCAGATGCCGAAGATTTCCACGCGATGCGAGGTGGGCGTGAACCCACCGATGGAGGCGCCCTCCAGGGTGCAGGCGGCGAACTCCTCCACTCCCTTGCACTCGGTGCAGACCAGGTGATGGTGGTGGGTGGGACGGCAGATACTGTAGCGGAGTTCCCCGTCCAGCAGGATCACCTGGCAGTAGCCGATGCTGGTCAGCGTCTCGAGGATGCGGTAGGCGGTGGTAAGGCCGACCCGGGCCCGCGTCTGAGCGGTCTCGTACAGCTCCTGTGGCGTCACCGCCTTGTGCGCATCGAGGAGGATGTCCACCAGCGCTTCCCGCTCCGGAGTAAAGCGCTGCCCCGCCTGGTGCAGGCGGGCACGGATCGAGTCTTTGATCCCTTCTTCTCTGACGGTGGTTGTCGCGGTCATCTCTTGCTCTCTATAGAAAATGATTTTCAATAAAGGTTAGCGCCGGCCGCGGCGGCGTTATTCCTGGGGGCGCCGAATTTTCAACTGTACGCTGATCCGCCGGCTTGCTAGCGTCATTCTCGGCAGGGAGGTCGAAATGGAGCATCCGGGGCACGGCCCAGGGGCCGAGGCGATACGTGACTACTATTTCGGGGGCTCGGGGGCGGAAGCCACCCTCTCCTGGAATCGGCGCGACTGGGATGCCATCGAGCTGGTGCCCAGGGTGATGCGCAATGTTTCACGAGTGGATGCCGCCGTCGAACTGGGAGAGCGGCGCATTCCGTTCCCGCTGGTGGTCGCGCCCATGGCCTACACATCGCTCCTCCACCCCAGGGCCGAAGCCGTGATCGCGGAGGCGGCCGCGAGGCACGGGGTTTCCTACTGCCTGTCGACACGCTCCGCGGTGCCGCTTGAGGAGGTGGCCGAGGCCTTTCGGCGTGGCCTGGCCGCCTGGGGTTCGGCACGGCCCCGGCCGGCGCTGTCCTTCCAGCTCTACGTCATGAGGGATCACCGCTTCTCCGACTCTCTGGTGCGCCGGGCCGTCGACAACGGTTACGAGGCCATCTACCTGACCGTCGATGCACCCTACATCGGCGTGCGCACGCGTGACCGCGAGAACTCCTTTGCGGTCCCGGAGGAGTTCCTCTCCGCCAACATCGCTCAGGAGCTGGAGGGTTGGGTGCTGGAAGAGAGCGAGACCCGCTTTGGAGGAGGAGTCTCCTCCGCCCGATTCAGCGGCCTCGCGCCTGACCCGACCGTCGACTGGGCCGGACTCGCCGACGTGATCGGCCTCGCCGACGGCATGCAGGTTTTCTTGAAGGGAGTCCTCTCCGGAGAGGACCTGTCGTTGGCCGGTGAGCTGCCGGTGACCGGCGTCGTGGTGTCCAATCACGGCGGACGCCAGCTGGACGGCTCGATCTCGACGGCCCGCGCGCTGCACATGATGGCGGCCGAGCTGCGTGAATACCAGGGCGCCGTGCTCGTCGACGGCGCGATAGCGTCCGGCGCGGATGTTGTTCGCGCGCTCGGCCTGGGGGCGAAGGCCGTGATGGTGGGCCGCCACCTGGCCCGAGCGCTCTACGAGCGAGGCGAGGAGGGCCTTGACAGGGCTATCTCGCTGCTGGTGGAAGACGTGAGGGTCTCGCTGGCGCTGCTCGGAGCCTCACGCCCGGAGATGATCGAGCGCTCCCAGCTGAAGGTGCCATCCAATTGGTGATCTCCGCGACCGAACTGCCCGGGCGCTAGCATGAACCCTCGGAGTGGATGACAGACCGGTAGGAATTTTCGACAGCGGCTTCGGCGGGCTCACTGTGCTCCGGGCCATCAATGACCTGATGCCGCACGAGCGCCTGGTCTATTTCGGGGATTCCGCCCGTTATCCCTACGGTCCCAAGTCGCGTGAGGAGGTCTCGGCCTACTCGCTTCAGATCGCCGAACTCCTCGCCGAACGTTATGACATAAAGATGCTGGTGGTGGCGTGCAACACTGCCTCGGCTCAGGCGCTGCCACAGCTGGTGGAGCGGTTCCCCATCCCAGTGGTCGGCATGATCGAACCCGGGGCAAGGGCGCTGGCCATGCAATCGATGGGGGAACGCATCGGTGTGATCGGCACGGTTGGGACGATCGGCTCGGGTGCCTACCAGACCCGCTTGTCGCAGATCGCACCCAAGAAGCGGCTGGTATGTGCCGCAACGCCGGGGTTCGTGGAGTTCGTGGAGCGCGGGGAAACCGGCACGGATCAAGTAAAGGTGCTGGCGGAGCGGCTTCTGCGCCCGGTGATCGACGCCAAGGTGCAGACGCTCTTGTTGGGGTGCACCCACTATCCGTTCCTCGCCCGTGCGATTGGCGAAGTCCTGGGCCCCGAAACCATGCTTGTCTCCTCATCCGAGGAGACGGCCTTCGAGGTGCGGCACGCCTTGCTCGAGGCGGATCTGGCGAGCACCTCGGCCGGGCCCGCTGATATCGTCTACTTGACATCCGGGGACCCGGACGAATTCCGCCGGGTTGGCAGGAGCCTTTTGGGCATCGAGCTCCGGGACGTCGTCCCGGTGAAATGGGCCGGGGAGTGACCGGCGCGAGCGCGCTGGGACACGGCCGGCAAGGGAGATAATCATGCGGCATGACGGCAGGGGCCTCGACGAGCTGCGCCCGGCGTTGATCGAGCGCGACTTCACCGAGATGGCTCTCGGCTCGGCACTGGTGACGATGGGCAGGACCAAGGTCCTGTGCACCGCCTCGATGGAGGAGCGCGGGCCGGCCTGGCTGCGCGGGACGGGCAAGGGATGGGTTACCGCGGAGTACTCCTTGCTTCCCGGATCGACCAGCGAGCGCACCTCGCGCGAAGCAGCTCGTGGCCGCCAGTCGGGGCGGACGCTCGAGATCCAGCGCCTGATCGGCCGATCGCTGCGCACTGTGGTCGACCTCGGCGTCCTTCCCGAGACCCAAATTGTGGTGGATTGCGACGTGATCCAAGCGGATGGCGGGACTCGCACGGCCTCCATTGTGGGCGGGTACGTCGCGCTCGCAGATGCCCTCTCCCGCCTGGCCCGGTCCGGAAAGGCGGGCAGCAGGGCGCTGACCGGCCAGTGCGCAGCCGTTTCGGTTGGGATTGTCAACGGTTATCCCATGCTGGACCTGGACTACGTCGAGGACTCGGGCGCCGAGGTGGACATGAACGTGGTCATGGGCGTGGACGGGCGCTTCGTGGAGGTGCAGGGCACCGCCGAGGGCGAGGCCTTCGACCGCGGCCAGCTGGATGAACTTCTCTCTCTGGCAGAGCACGGGATCGCCTATCTCCTTGACCTGCAGTCGGCGACACTCGCTGATCCGCCCGCGCCCAGGCCCGGGAGGTAGCCGATGCGACTAGTGGTTGCTACCGGCAACAGGGGCAAGCTTGCCGAGTTCGCGGCGATGCTGGGCGCCACGGGGGTGGAGGTCCTCCCATTGCCCGCAGGTGCGGCGGTTCCTGATGAGACCGGTGACTCGCTCGCCGAAAATGCGCTTATCAAGGCTGTTGCGTGCCACAGAGCCTATGGCGGCGCCTCCGTGGCCGATGACTCGGGCCTCTTCGTGGACGCCTTGGGCGGAGCGCCTGGGGTGCGCTCGGCCCGCTATGCCGGCGAGGATGCAAACGACGCTTCCAACCGTGCGCGTCTTCTCGGAGAGATGGCCGATGTTCCGGCCGGCCTGCGCGGAGCCGAGTTCCGCTGCGTCCTGTGCCTGGTGGGCGAGCAGGGCGAAGCCCGCTACTTTCAGGGCGTCGTGCGCGGGAGCATCGCGCTCGGCGAGCGTGGTGGCCAGGGCTTCGGATATGATCCGCTGTTCGTCCCCGACGATGGCGACGGTCGCACTTTCGCGGAGATGCGGCCGGAGGAGAAGGACGCGATCTCCCATCGTGGACGGGCCATAGCCCTGCTTGCCACCGAGCTCGGCCTGTCGGCGGCAACGGGCCGGGTGACCGGCCTGGACCATGTGCAGGTGGCAGGCCCACCAGGCTGCGAAGATGCCATGCGCGCCTTCTACGGCGGGCTCCTTGGCCTGGAGGAGCTGCCCAAGCCGGAGCCTTTGGTCACAAGGGGCGGAGTGTGGTTCAGGTTGGGTGCGGAACAGCTGCATGTGGGTATCGAGAAGGATTTCGTGCCGGCGCGCAAGGCGCACCCGGGGATCCGGGTTGCGGGCCTGGCCACCCTCAAGCGGCGCCTCGCTGACGCCGGGGTGGCCGTAGTCGAGGACAGCCTGCTGGAGCCATACGGTGTGACCCGCTTCTACGCCGATGATCCCGCCGGCAATCGCCTCGAGTTCGTCGAGGCCGTGGGCTGATCCGGACCCGTTTACTTGAGGCCCGCGGCTCCGGGGGCTGCACCATGGCTCGCGTTCCGCTTCTCCCGCTCCTCTAGCGCGGGCGCAGCAGTATTGCCCGGCTGGAGTTGTCCCCACCGGTAGTTTTGCCTCCCACCACCGGGATGTCTGATCCTGCCGAGGTCGCCCCGGAATAGGCGAGCGGCAGGGAACCTGCCGAGTAGGCCATGGCCGTGGCGGGGTCGAACTGCAAGATGGCCGATTGCGCGGGTCGTGGATGCAGGCACTGGTCGAGAGGCCGTAGATGCCGCACCGGTGGGAGGGTGCCAGTCTTTACGTGCAGGATCCTGCAGTTCTTGATGTCGGGGGAAAGGGTGTAACCATCCGGCAGCATCATGGCGTCGTCCGGGCTCCAGAGTTGGTTGGGCCCCATGCCCGACTGGCCCGGTGTGCCGCAGCGGAAGATGATCTTGTGCCGGGCGATGGAGATGACGCTGACGACGAAGTTGTCTTCTTCGGTTGCGATGATGCACTTGCCGTCCGGGGTGAAGAAGGCGTCGTCGGGGGTGAGCAAGGTCCGGCCTGGCGCCAGGTCGCCGAGCTGCGGGAACTGCCAGCGTGTCCGCCCCTGGGGTGAGACGACGATCAGGCGGTGGTTGGAGAGGTCGGCAATCAGCAGCGGCCCCGGCAGCACCGAACGGTTCGAGTCCGGTTGCAGATGCGGGCCTGAAATGGTGCGGGAGAAGGCCGCCGGGAGGCCGGGCGGGAAGGGCTGCGCCCCCTTTGGGGGCCTCTTGGTTGTCGTTGAGGTGTCGTTGCCGGCACCCCCATTTCGAAGGCGCGGCCAGATGCACCCTGCTTCGAATACACCGAGTCTAGGAGAGGTCAGCCCACGCCTGGGTGAAAGGTGGCGTCAGTCTGCCCATGGCCCCCAGCTGAAGGACTGGACGATGAATGACACCCCGGTGGTGTCGGAGAT
>JAKAOC010000096.1 GCA_021823385.1 Actinomycetes bacterium | reverse complement strand
CTGGCGACAATGCCCAAGCCGACGGTGGCCGCAATCGAGGGCTACTGCATCGGGGGAGGCGTGTCGATCGCGGTTGCCTGTGACTTCCAGGTAGCCGACACCGGCACCCGATTCCAGATCCCGGCGGCAAGGTTGGGGATCAGCTACCCGCTCGGTTCTCTTCGCCGCCTGGTGGCTCAGGTGGGAGCGGCGACAGCGAAGCGGATGATCTTCACCGCCACGATGATGGAAGCGCCAATGGCCCTTTCCTTGGGCCTGATCTCGCAGGTGTCCGAGGATTTGACCGAGACCATTGCGGAACTCACGATGACCTTGGCCGAGGTGGCCCCGCTCTCCATTGCGGCTACCAAGGCTCTGGCTGACGCCCTCGAGAACCCCGCCACAGACTACGCAGAGCTGGAGGAGGAGGCAGCGCGTCTTGGTGCAGGCACCATAGCCTCTGCGGATTACCTCGAAGCCCTGGACGCCTTCGACGAAAAGCGAAAGCCCAACTTCCAGGGACGCTGAGCCTCCTAGTCCTCGGTGGCAAGCTTTCGAAGTTCGTAGGCAAGCACCTTCCCCATCGCGTTGCGCGGCAGTGTGTCGATCACAAGGATGCGCTTGGGTACCTTGTAAGGAGCCAACCGCTCCGCCGCGTGGGAGCTAAGGGTGCCCGGATCAACCTCGGCACCTGCCGCCGGCACCACGAAGGCAACCACCTCTTCCCCCCAGCGCTGCGAAGGGACGCCGACCACAGCCGCGTCGGCAACCGCCGCATGGGTCCGCAGCTGCTCCTCAACCTCGCGGGGATAGACGTTGAAGCCTCCACTGATGATCAAGTCACTCGAACGGCCCTCGATTCGGAGGTAGCCGTCAGCGTCGAAGCTCCCCAGATCACCGGTTCGGAACCAGCCGTCTTCAAATCGCTCGGCAGTAGCGGCCGGATTACCCAAATAGCCGCCGAAGACGTTTTCGCCTCGGACCATAATCTCCCCGTTCGCATCCAAGGCAATCTCGACACCCGGCAAGGGCAGCCCCACAGTGCCGGCCTTGCGAGGTCCCTCGTAGGGGTTGGAAACGTTCATCGCGGTTTCGCTCATGCCATATCGCTCCAAGGGGGCAGCCCCTGCCACCGAGCGAATCTGATCGAAGAGATCCGGGGGTAGGGGGGCGGACCCGCTCACAAGGAGCCGCAACCCCGCGAAATCCGCAAAGGCGGGTTCCGTGACCAAGCGCCTATACATCGCGGGCACGCCGAAGAACATCGTCGCGCCTTCTCCGGCGGCTGTAGCCGCCAATGCTGCCGGATCAAACCTGGAGAAGAGCAAAATGCTGCTTCCCATCAGGAGCGACCCGATGAGCCCTACGCCCAAGCCGTGCATGTGAAAAAGCGGCAAGCTCAGAAGAAGCCGGTCTTCGGGACACCACCTCCAGGCCACGGCCACCGATCTCGCCGAGGCGAGCAGGTTGCCATGGCTGAGGAGCGCACCCTTTGGCGCACCCGTTGTCCCAGATGTGTAGGCGACCATTGCCGGCGAGGAGCCTCCCAAAGCCACCGTTCCGGAGGCGCGTTCCCCCCGGTGGGACAGCACCTGCGATATCGAGAGGACTTGGATCGGTACCTGCGGAAGCGGTAGATCAGAGCCCGGACCCTCGATCGGCAAAGCGGCGGGAGCTGCTGCGGAGATCGCCCGGGCGCGCCCGAGCAGATCGGCGTCGCATACGATTGCGGCCGGGCGGGAGTCGGTGACGACATGCGCCAGCTCGCGGTCGGAATATGCGGGATTGGCGGCGACGAGCACGGCGCCCGCCAAAAAGACGGCAACGACGCAGGCGGCCAAATCGGCGCTGTTCCCCCCTACCAGGACCACGCGGTCGCCGGAACGAACTCCGGATGCGGCCAGGGCCGATGCGCCGGCACGAGAGCGCTCGAGGAACTGGCGGCCACTCAGCCAGTTGCCTGGTAGCTCCCGCAGGAACGGCCGGTCGCCGAGCTCCGACAGGGAACTCTCAGCGACACTGCCGATGTCCTCGAGGGACGGCCAGCGGTCCGCGGCCACGAGATCCGCCCCGAGGTGGGCTTGCCACCCGGGGGCGTGCGTCAAAGAAGAGAAGTCCACGACCTCTCAGGCTAAAGCTCTCGATACGCCTCGTCGAGCACCATCCGCAGGATGCCTACGATCTCGTCGAACTGCTCCACGCCCGCGACCAAGGGCGGAGACAGCTGGATGACGGGATCTCCCCGGTCGTCGGCCCGGCAGATCAGCCCCTCTTCGAAGAGGCGGGGGGTGAGCAATCCGCGGAGCAAGCGCTCAGACTCGTCATCGCTGAAGGTCTCGCGGGTTGCCTTGTCCTTCACCAGTTCGATGCCGTAAAAGTAACCAGCCCCGCGCACCTCGCCGACGATCGGCAGATCCAGGAGTGAATCGAGCCGCGAGCGGAATGCCGCCTCATTTTGCTGGACGTGCCCAAGCAGGTTCTCGCGCTCGAAGATGTCGAGGTTGGCCAGAGCGACGGCCGCCGATACCGGGTGCCCCGCGAAGGTGTACCCGTGCAGGAAGGTGTTGGTCTCCTTGAGGAACGGCTCCACCAGCCGATCGGAGGCGATCAGCGCACCGATAGGCGAATAGCCCGAGGTCATGCCCTTGGCGACGGTGATCATGTCCGGCTGGTATCCGTAGCGCTGGGAGCCGAAATAGTGGCCGAGCCTTCCGAAGGCGCAAATCACCTCGTCAGAGACAAGCAGGACGTCGTACTTGTCGCATATTTGGCGCACCCGCTGGAAATAGCCGTCGGGTGGCGTGAAACACCCGCCGGAATTTTGCACGGGCTCCAAAAAGACGGCGGCGACGGTATCGGCACCCTCGTAGTTGATCATTCTCTCGATGTCGTCGGCGCAGTGAAGAGTGCACGCATCCTGGTGAGAGCAGTCGGGGCAGCGATAGCGGTTGGTGTTGGCAACCTTGAAGGTGCCCGGAACGAGTGGCTCGAAGGGTTCCTTGATACCAGGCAGGCCGGTGATCGACAGTGCGCCCATCGTGGTGCCGTGGTAAGCGAGGCTGCGCGAGATGACCTTGGTCTTCGACGGCTTGCCCACCAGCTTGAAGTACTGCCTTGCCAGCTTGAAGGCGGACTCGACCGCCTCGCCTCCACCGGTGGTGAAAAAGATACGGTTCAAGTCGCCGGGCGTCAAGGACGCCAGCCTCTCCGCCAATTCCACGGCCGGAGCGTGCGCATAGCTCCAGAGAGGGAAATACGCCAGTTCGCTGGCCTGCTTGGCCGCCGCCTGCGCAAGCTCCGTGCGGCCATGCCCGGCCTGCACTACGAACAGCCCCGCTAGGCCGTCCAGGTAGCGCTTGCCCTTCGAGTCCCAGACATAGGGCCCCTCACCACGAACCATGATCGGCACGTCTGCGTCGGCATACGAGGACAGCCGCGTGAAGTGCATCCAAAGGTGCCTTCGCGCCAACTTGCCCAATCGGGCAGAATCGAAATTTTCCTGGTCTGTGTAATCAGTCATCTTGTACCCCATGAATATGTCTGCTTCTCAAGTCTCAGATAAACAAATGTCTCGACGTCGGTCACTCCGTCGACCTTGCGCAGGCCCTCGTTCAGAAGCTGCAACAGGTGCGAGTCGTTCTCGCACACCACCTCGGCCAGCAGGTCGTAGCGCCCTGCGCAGATCACGACGTAATCCACTTCTTCGAACCTGGTGATCGCCTCGGCCACCGTCCTCAGGTCACCGGTGGCCTTTATGCCCAGCATCGCCTGGCGCAGGAACCCCGTCGAGAGTGGATCGGTCACCGCCACTATCTGCATCACGCCTTGGTCGATCAAGCGCTGGACCCGCTGACGGACGGCCGCCTCAGATAGGCCGACGTCCTTCGCCAGGGCGGCATAGGAACTACGCCCGTCCTTCTGCAGCAGCTCTATCAGCGCTTTGGACTTTTCGTCCAGGTTCACCACCTGCCGATCATCCCCTTGCCCAAAGTGGCGGCGCAGCGCGATGCTGCCGCCTCCTCCGCGCAGCGGGCGTAGTGCCCTATCCTTTTCCATTTGGTCCACCGATTTCGTTGATCATGCGGATCGGCCCCCCAGTTCGCCCCACCAACGACGCTTTGCGCCGTCGCCCATTGCCCCCCGAGCAGTGCAATTTAGCTGAAATACTAGCCCCAACAACTAATTCATGCAATTCATTCGGCCACATTCTGGTGAATCCGAATTCCTTGGGCCATAATCTTGCGATTTCCCTCGAATGACGCGCGCGCGGGCTCGCGATTGCCTTAGAGTGGGCTTCCGCGGCGCGAGGTGTAGGTGCGCACAGGTAAACGAGAGGGAAGCAACCCGGGTTTCTATGCGAGTTCTGATTATTGGCGCAGGAGGGGTTGGCGAAGCGGCAGTCAAGATCGCGGCCCGGTCCAAGGCGTTCTCGGCAATCTGCGTCGCCGATGTGGATGAGCTGAAGGCGCGGGCGGTCGCAGCAGCGGCCCCGGGGAACGTTGAAGTCACGGGTGCGAAAGTCGATGCCTCGTCAATCGACTCCATCAAAGAGCTGGCTTCGGCCTTCAAGCCCGACGCCATATTGAACGCCTGCGACCCCCGGTTTGTCGAGCCGATCTTCGACGCCTCGTTCCAAGTGGGCTGCAACTATCTCGACATGGCCATGTCGCTCTCTAAGCCGAATGCCCATGACCCGTACACCAAGACGGGCGTGATGCTAGGTGATTACCAGTTTGGCCGGGACCCTGAATGGAAGGCCAAGGGCCTCCTGGCGCTGGTTGGGATGGGTGTTGAACCAGGGCTGAGCGACGTCTTTGCGGCCTATGCACAAAAACACCTCTTCAGCCGGATCGACGAGATCGGGATCCGGGACGGAGCCAACCTGACCGTCGATGGATACAGCTTCGCCCCGACTTTCTCGATCTGGACGACCATCGAAGAGTGCCTGAACCCGCCTCTCGTTTACGAGAAAGGAAAGGGCTGGTACGTGACCGAGCCTTTCAGCGGCGGGGAGGTTTTCGACTTCCCGGAGGGTATCGGGCCGCTCGAGTGCGTCAACGTCGAGCACGAAGAGGTGGCTCTCATCCCCCGCTGGATCGACGCCGGCCTGGTCACGTTCAAATACGGCCTTGGCGACGAGTTCATCGGAGTCCTCAAGACTCTCCACAAGCTGGGCCTCGACTCCACCAAACAGATCGAGGTCGGCAAGGTGCGCGTCGCGCCACGCGACGTGCTTGCCGCCGCCCTCCCCGACCCGGCCAAGCTCGGACCACTCATGAGTGGCAAGACCTGCGCCGGGACGCTGGTCAAGGGACTCTCCAAGGAGGGTGAGGCCAGGGCCGTGTACTTGTATCACGTCGTCGACAACTCGGAGACGATGGCCGAGTGGGGATCCCAGGCGGTTGTGTGGCAGACCGCCATCAACCCGGTCATCGCACTCGAGCTGCTCGCCTCCGGAACCTGGTCGGGCACCGGCGTGCTCGGGCCGGAGGCCTTCGACCCCGACCCGTTCCTGGACGCGCTCGTCGCGCATGGATCCCCCTATGGGATCCGCGAAGAGCAGGTCTGAGCAATAATTAGCAAAGGCGCATTTGTGGCGGAATCCAATCGGGACCGGGAGATTCAGTGTGCCTCCCGTCACGTGGCCCGCAACAACATGCGACAATCTGAAGACCGCAAACTGAGCAAGGAGTTCACATGAGCGAGACCAAGTCGCAAGCTCTCAACTTCATCAACGGCGAGGAGGTCCCGGCAAAGTCCGGCGCAACCACCGACATTATCGACCCCTCAACCGGTGAGGTCTACGCGACCGCCGCATTGTCTGGCGCCGAGGATATCGCCGCAGCCACCGCCGCGGCGGCCCGCGCCTTCGAGGGCTGGGGGAACACGACCCCATCTGAGCGTTCGCTGGCTCTATTCCGCATCGCCGACGCGATCGAGGCCAATGCGGAAGCACTCGTCGCCGTCGAGTCGCGGAACACCGGCAAGCCCATCAGCCTGACGCTCTCGGAGGAAATCCCTCCGATGGTGGACCAGATCCGCTTCTTTGCTGCCGCAGCCCGCAACATCGAGGGTAAAAGCGCCGGCGAGTACATGAAGGATCACACCTCGTTCATTCGCCGCGAACCGATTGGCGTCTGCGCCGCCGTCACCCCCTGGAACTACCCCATGATGATGGCGGTCTGGAAGTGGGCGCCGGCCTTGGCCGCTGGCAACACCATGGTGCTGAAGCCGTCCGACACCACCCCGATGTCCATGATCTACATGGCCAAATTGATGCAGGAGTTCCTCCCGCCCGGGGTGATCAACGTGGTTACCGGTGACCGCGACACCGGACGCGCTCTGGTCGCAGATCCCGTCCCACAGATGGTCTCCATCACCGGATCCGTGCGTGCGGGTATCGAGGTGGCGACCAACGCGGCCAAGGACCTGAAGCGGGTGCACCTCGAGTTGGGCGGCAACGCCCCGGTGATCGTCTTCGATGACGCGGATATAGAGAAGGCCGCAGCAGGCATCGCTATCGCGGGCTTCTTCAACGCCGGACAGGACTGCACAGCGGCCTCCAGAGTGCTGGTCGGCCCCAAGATCCACCGCGACTTCGTCGATGCCCTCACCGAGCAAGCCAAAGCGACCCGCACCGGCGCGCCCAAGGACGAGCCCGACTTCGGTCCGCTCAACAATGCCAACCAGCTGGCAAGAGTGAAGGGCCTTGTCGAGCGCCTCCCCAGCCATGCCACGGTGCACACCGGCGGGATCCAGCAGGGACCGGCAGGGTACTTCTTCACGCCGACGGTGGTGGCGGACCTGCTCCAGACTGACGAGATCATCCAAAGTGAAGTCTTCGGCCCTGTGATCACGGTCCAGAAGTTCTCCGACGAGTCAGAGGCACTTAGGTGGGCGAACGACGTCGAATACGGCCTTGCCTCCTCGGTGTGGACACGAGACCACGGCACAGCAATGAGGATGGCCAAGGGCCTCAACTTCGGCGCCGTATGGATCAACACCCACATCCCGATCGTGGCCGAGATGCCCCACGGAGGCTTCAAGCACTCCGGTTACGGGAAAGACCTCTCCATGTACGGCTTCGAGGACTATACCCGCATCAAGCACGTCATGAGCTACATCGGCGATTAGCCCGCGCTGCCGCACGCTAGCCGAATGCCCGCCCCGGCTTTCCGGGGCGGGCATTCGGCATTTGGGACGCGCGTCGCCAATCCCGCCCCAAAGGAAAGGGCCCGGGCAATGCCCGGGCCCTCCTCTCTGTCCAGGGGAACAGAAGACGTTGCACACCGTCTCCGGCTACATGGTCGCCTTGATCGCCGCCTCGAAGGCCGCGAGAGCCTGGGCGATCTGATCCTCGCTCACGATGAGCGGCGGCATCCAACGGATGACGTTGTTATAGGTGCCGGCATTCAGGAGCAGCAGCCTGCCGTGCTCGCGCCCATGCGCGAGGATGCGATTGACGCGTTCCCCGTCCGGAGCGCCGGTAGCCGGATCGACGATCGTCGATCCAATCATGATGCCGAGGCCGCGCACATCTCCAATGACGGAGTATTGAGCCTTTAGCTCGTTCAGCCCCGCCATCAATTGGCGGCCCCGAGCCTGCACGTTCTCCAGGAATCCCTCTCCCGTCAGCACGTCGACGGTAGCCAGCGCCGCCGCCGCCCCAATCGGGTTGCCACCATAGGTGCCGCCGTGGCTGCCTACAGGCCAGCGAGACATCAGCTCATAGGACGAGCCGACCGCTGAGAAC
>JAKAOC010000095.1 GCA_021823385.1 Actinomycetes bacterium | reverse complement strand
CCAATCCCCGGGTAATCAAGCGCAAGATGCCCAAATGGCAAGTGAAGCGTTCCCATCATGCCGACTGGCCCCAACCCACCGGTCCGCCACGTGCGACAATCCGACCGCCTAACTGAACGGTATTGGGCCTAGCTGGGCTCCGAAAGGCGGAGCCGGGGCGTCACAGCTTGGGGAGCGCGATTCGTACGCGCCTGAACCCCTTGCCCTTGTTCTCCACCTTGGTCACCGCGATCTCACCAATCTGAGCGGTCGAGGCGACGTGCGTCCCCCCGTCGGCCTGGGTGTCAAGCCCCACGATGTCGACTATGCGCACCACCTCGATCTCGGCCGGGAGGAGGTTGGTGGCGGTGCGGATGATGTCGGGGATCTCGAAGGCCTCTTCACGAGGAAGGCTGAAGACCTCGATGGCACGGTCGGCCAGAACCTCCTGGTTGCAGAGCCGCTCCAGGTCGTCGCGGAAGCCTTCGGGAACCGCCTGGAGGTTGAAGTCCAGCCTCGCGCTTAGGGGGTCCATGTTACCGCCGGTCACCAGCGCTCCGAAGTCCCGGAAGACCACTCCGGACAGGAGATGCAGGGCCGAGTGGGTGCGCATCAGCTCGAAGCGGCGGCCGTCGTCGACCACTCCGCGCACCCTGGTGCCGGGGCCGGGCACCGGGTCGCCGTCCAAGGGAAGCAGGTAGAGGTCGTCCCCTTTGCGCGCTCCCACGATGCGGCATATCACGCCGTCGAACACCAGCGCCCCGTGATCGGGTGGCTGCCCTCCTCCGCCGGGGTAGAAGGCCGAGCGGTCGAGCACGATTCCCTCGGGCGAGGCGTCGAGCACCAGCGCCTCGAACTCCCTCAACCCCTGGTCGGACAGTTCCAGTCTCGCGGTCCGTCCTATGCGTTCATCACTTGCCGTCATTGTGGTGGAGGATAGCCGCAACTTGGCCGACTTGCTTTTGCCGGGCACGAAATTAGTTGTACAATGCACATAACGCAACTGGCTCGAGAAGGTCGCGGCCAAGGGAGGCGGCAAGGTGCCTCGCCCGGACGAGGGCCAGGGCGTGGATCGGCCTACGGCCCGAATCGATGCGCCCCTTGCGAGGCACGACCCTTCGAAGCGCCGGCGTGGCCAACAGGAGCGTTCCCGCTACCGGGGCACCTCGGAGCGGAATGGAAGGGGGCCACATTGCGCACCGTCGAGAGCCGAGCACTGCAGGCGCGAAACGAGGTTGGGCCGCACTACAAGTGGTTGGTACTCTCCAACACCACGATCGGCGTCCTACTGGCGTCGATGAACGCGACGAGCCTCATAATCGCCCTGCCGGTCATATTCAACGGAATCGGCCTAAACCCTCTCGACCCCTCCAACTTCCCGTACCTGCTCTGGATAATGATGGGCTACATGCTCGTCACCGCGGTGCTCGTGGTGACGCTGGGGCGCATCGGCGACATCTTCGGCCGAGTGCGCATGTACAACCTTGGCTTCGCGGTCTTCACCATGGGCGCGCTCCTGCTGTCGGTGGTGTGGAGCAAGGGGTCGACCGGCGCGCTCGAGCTGGTGATAATGCGCATGGTTCAGGGTGTGGGAGGGGCCATGCTGATGGCCAACTCCGCGGCCATCATCACCGACGCCTTCCCCAGCGAGCAGCTCGGCCTGGCCCTGGGGACCAACATGGTCGCGGCCATCTTCGGAAGCTTCTTCGGAATCCTGGCCGGAGGACTGCTCTCGCAGGTCGGCTGGCGCTGGGTCTTCCTGGTAAACGTGCCCATCGGCCTCTTCGGGACGGTATGGGCCTATCTCAAGCTCCGTGAGATCGGCGTCCACATCCGCTCCCACGTGGACTGGCTGGGCAACATAGCCTTTGCCGGCGGGCTGGCCATGCTACTGGTCGGGGTCACCTACGGCATCAAGCCTTACGGCAAGAGCCTGGTGGGATGGTCGGACCCCTTCGTCTACACCATGATCATCGCCGGAGTAGTGGTGCTGGTGGCCTTCGTCTTCATCGAGATGCGCGTCCCCGACCCGATGTTCCGGCTCTCCCTCTTCAGGATCCGCGCCTTTGCCGCCGGCAACATCGCCCAGTTCCTCGCCTCCATCGGGCGAGGCGGCATGCAGTTCATGCTGATCATCTGGTTCCAGGGAATCTGGCTGCCCCAGCACGGGTACGACTACACCTCCACCCCGCTGTGGTCGGGGATCTACGTGCTGCCGCTCATGATCGGGATGGTGGCCGCCGGGCCGATCGCCGGAAAGCTCTCCGACCGCTACGGCGCCCGCCCCTTTGCCACCACCGGGATGCTGATCACCGCCGCCACGTATCTGATCATGATGGCGGTGCCGCCCAACTTCTCCTATCCCCCGTTCGCGATCCTCATCTTCGTGAACGGCGTGGGGATGGGCCTGTTCGTATCGCCGAACACCGCCTCGATCATGAACTCGGTCCCCGCGCGTGAGCGCGGAGCGGCCTCGGGCATGCGCGTCACCTTCGGGAACTCGGGCATGCCGCTCTCCATGGGCCTCTTCTTCACGCTCATGGTTTTCGGCCTGAACGCGACGGTGCCAAGCGCCATGTACAAGGGCCTCGTAGCCCACTCGGTCCCGGCCACGGTGGCCGGGCAGCTCGCGCACCTGCCACCGCTGGGCTACCTCTTCGCGGCATTCCTCGGCTACAACCCCCTGCAGCAGCTGCTCGGCCCCAAGCTCCTCGCCTCGCTTCCCGCCCATGAGGCCCGGATACTCACCGGCAGGAGCTTCTTCCCCTCGCTGATCTCCGACCCGTTCAAGCACGGCCTGATCCTGATCCTGGCCTTTGCCGCCGCCATGAGCATCATCGCAGCCATTGCCTCCCTCCTGCGCGGCTCGAAGTTCATTCACGCCGAGGCGGGATCCACCATCGCCCACAACAACCCGGCGCCCGCCCGCGAGGTCGCCATCGGAGAGGCGGGTGAGGACCTCACCTGAGCCGAAAGAGCCAGGGCACTTGTGACCCAAGGCCCTTGGCCTGGGAGGTTCCCGGCCGCAAGACTCTTCCTCAAAGCCACAGTTGCACCACGGCCTTGAGAGAAAGAGCCGCCATATGAGCGAGAGCCTTGGCCCGATAGGGGCGGCACTGGACCTGTACCGCGCTCAAAGGGAGGGTCCCACCGGCATCGACCGGCGCCGGCAACTCCGCCTCGGAGAGCTGGTGGAGTACGCCCGGGAGCGCTCCCCCTACTACCGCCGCCTCTACCGCGGTCTCCCGTCGGGGGTCTCCGATCCTCACCTGATCCCCTGGGTGTCGAAGCGGGACCTGATGGCCGACTTCGACGACTGGGTCACCGACCCGGCCCTAACCCTGTCGGGGGTGCGTGACTTCGTCTCGGACCCACACCGGGTGGGCCGGCCCTACCTCGGCCGCTACTACCCCATCACCACCTCCGGGAGCACCGGCGAGCCCGCGCTGATCATTCATGACTCCCACTCCTGGCTCATGCTGGCACTGCTGGGACGCCTGCGCATGGCGGCGCGCTTCGAGCGCAGAGAGCTCCTGGCCATCGGTGAGCGAGGTGTGCGCATGGCCGCCCTCTTCGCCACCGGCGGCCACTACGGAGGAGAGGTCTTCGCGGCCAAGGTGGTCCACGAGCATCCGTGGCTGGCCTCCCGCATAAGAATCCTCTCGGTGCTCGAGCCGACCGGAAAGCTGGTCGAGAAGCTGAACCTCTTTCAGCCCGCGACCCTGGCAGGATATCCCAGCGCGCTCGCCCTGATGGCCGCCGAACAGGCCGCGGGCCGGCTGCGCATCTCGCCGGTCCTGGCCCGCACCGCCGGGGAGAACCTGACCGATGAGATCCGCAGCCGCATCACTAGCGGCCTGGGTTGCCGGGTGATCGATTCCTACGCCTCCTCGGAGGCGCCCGCCCTTGGAACCGAATGCCAATACCACTGGCAGCACATCAACACCGACTGGTACGTATTCGAGCCGGTTGAGGCGGACTACTCCCCCACTCCCCCCGGCAAGCTTTCGGCAACGGTGCTGGTCACCAACCTGGCCAACCGGGTGCAGCCCTTCATCCGCTACGACCTGGGCGACCGGATCATTGTCAAGCCGGACCCCTGCCCTTGCGGAAGCCCCTTTCCGGCCGTGCGCGTGATGGGGCGCTCGACCAACCTGCTCGGCTTCGTCGCGGCCGACGGCGCCGAAGTCCAGGTGATCCCCTTGGCACTTGGCAGCGTGATCGAGCATGTCCCCGGTCTGCACCGATTCCAGGCGATCCGCACGGGGTCATCCTCACTGCGACTTCGCATCCAGACCGAGCCCGACGCCGATACCGCGGTGGTCTTCATGGAGGCGAGATCTCGCCTGTCGGCCTACCTCGAGGCACAAGGGGCCGCAGCGGTACGGATAGACCTTGACCCCGAGCCCCCACGCCCGGATCCAGGCAGTGGCAAGTTCCACGAGGTGTGGTCCGAGACAGGCACGGAGCCGAAGCACTAGCGGCCCGAGAAGATGCCTCTCCGCTTTCGGGGGTGCGTCCCGCCCGTGGGCTCCCCAGGACGGGCTCCTCCCTCGGAGTGCCGGGAGCCTACGACCACACTCGCGCCCTCGGGCTGCTCGACAATGATGCGCTCCACCAGGTACGCGGGCCAGTTGAGGGCGGCTAGAGCGCGCGCCGCCTCGGCCTCCGACTCGCCCGAAAGCGTCCGGTGCAGTAGTTCGGAGTAGCCCCGCCGTATCAGGGTACGCTGCTCCGCGGGAGGCAGCGCCTCGAAGACCGCCCGGCTGTCCAGCCGGCGCCGCTCGTGCGCCTCGAGTCGCCCGTGCTCAGTGAGTGGACGCGCCTCCTCGGTTACCGGAAGTGCATAGGCACGGGCGATGTGGCGATGTGCTGCGCAGATCGCCTCGAAACGTTCCCTGTCCCCGTTGGGCGCATCCGGGTGCCAGCGCTTGGCCAGACGCCGAAATGCGTTGCGGACTTCGGCGAAGGAGGCTCCATCCTCGAGGCCGAGCAGCCGGTACTCGCTCTCCAATTCGGTCAAGGTACTCCATCCCTGTGGCCGGCCGGCGCGCCGCGTGCTCCAGGCCCGGCCCCCACCAGCGGGGGCCCGCCCGGCGCCCAGGGTTCGCTCGCCACACAAAGGCGCTTGGCTGTTAATCGGCATCCGAGCCGGTCCGGTTGAGCCGAAGGCGGCGCGGGTCCGCTAGCGATGGCGTGGGCGCGTGGCGGAGAAGCGGGCGGCGCGCCGGCTGACCCGCCTCCTGCGCCTGGCTCCCCGTGTCGGCGCCTTGCGCACGAGTGCCTTGACCGGAGGACGGGCCATGGCCGGCGCATGGCGGTAGAACCAGCGCTTTCCAAGCTCGATGAGGCCGATATAGATGGCGACCATGGCCCCTAGGGCCAGGAAGAAGCCTGCCGGCAGGGGGGCGAATCCAAGGTCGGCCGCCAGTGGCGTGACGGGCAGGACGGCACCGACCCCGGCCGCGGAGAGGGCGGCAACGAGCAGGGCGACGCTGGGCCTGCTCCTCCAGAAGGGGATGCGCCTGGTGCGGATGGCGAAGATGACCAGGGTCTGGGTGGCCAGCGACTCGACGAACCAACCGGTCCGGAAGAGCGTGGGGCCCGCTCCGAACACCCACAGCATCACCCCGAAAGTCGCGAAGTCGAAGATCGAGCTGATCGGACCGAAAAAGAGCATGAAGCGGCGTATGAAGTGGACGTCCCAATGCGAGGGGCGCAGCAGCTGCTCCCGATCGACGGAGTCCGTGGGGATGGAGAGCTGGCTGGAGTCGTAGAGGAGGTTGTTGAGAAGGATCTGCGGCGGCAGCATGGGCAGGAAGCTGAGAAAGGCGGAGGCGCCCGCCGCCGAGAACATGTTGCCGAAGTTGGACGAGGTGCCCATGAGGACGTACTTCATGGTGTTGGCGAATACCCGCCTGCCGCCCACCACTCCGTCCGCCAGCACGTCGAGGTCCTTCTCCAGCAGCAGCACGTCGGCCGCGTCCTTGGCCACATCGGCGGCTGTCTCCACCGATATACCCACATCGGCGGCCTGCAGTGCGAGGGCGTCGTTGACACCGTCTCCGAGAAAGGCGACGTCGGAGTGGATCTGGCGCTGGGCCCGCACGATCCTCGCCTTCTGCTCCGGGCTCACGCGGGCAAAGATGGTGGTGCCGGCGATCAGGCGCGGCAAATCCTCCTCCGCCACCCGGCCCAGCTCCGCGCCACTTACCACGCCGGCCACGGCCAGGCCGAGCTCACCGCAGACCCGCCGGGCCACCGCGTCGTTATCCCCGGTGACCAGCTTCACCTGGATGCCCAGGCCGGCAAGGCGCCCAAGGGCATCGCGGGCGCCCTCCTTGGGAGGATCGAGAAATACAAGCAGGCCCGCCAACTCCAGATCCCGCTCGTCGGAAGGCAGTGGATCACGGCCCTCCACGAAGGGGCGCGCGCCCACCGCCACCACCCGGTTGCCGGCCTCGAACTCCGCGTGCAGGCGGCGGCGCAGCGATGCCGACACCCGCTTTGATCTCGCGAGCACCGCCTCGGGAGCCCCTTTGGCAATCAGAATGGGAGGCTCGCCGGGACGCTGGACGACAACGGATGCCATCGCCCTGTCATGGTCGAAGGGCAGCGCCCCCCAGGCGCCGATAGGCGCGCGCTGCTCCGGTGAGCCCGAGAGTGGCGGCCGAACTCCAAAGCGCCAGGTCGAGTGGATTGCCCACCGGCTGCCCTCCGCTGCCCTCCCGCGCGTCGTTGCAGAGCAGGCCAAGCTGAAAAGGCAGGTCGGAAGAGGCGCCATCGGGACCCAACGAGCGCATGAAGCTCAGCCGCCCCTCCGTTAGCGTGCCCGTCTTGTCGGTGAAGAGGACCTGGATGTCGCCCAAGTCCTCTATGCAGACCAGCCTCTTGACCAGAACCTTTTCCTTGGCCATCCGGGAGGCCCCGGCAGCGAGGCTGGTCGAGACAACCGCGGGCAGCAATTGCGGCGAGACGCCGACCGAGATGGCCAGAGAGAAGAGCAGTGCGTCGATGAAGGGCCGGTGCAGAACCAGATTGATGGCGAAGATCGCCGCGGTCAGAGCCGCGGCGACTTCGACGAGCAGCATGGAGAACTGCCTGAGGCCGGTCTGGAAGCCGGTCTCGGGCTCCCCGCGGCCCAGCTCGACGGCGATGCGGCCGAACTCGGTGGAACCACCCGTGGCCACGACCACGCCGGTGCCCGAACCCGAGGTGACCACGGTTCCCATCAGGGCGGCACTTGCCAGCTCCCCCATCCCTGCCTCCGGCGGGACGGGCGCCACCGTTTTGGCTGCCGGCAGCGACTCGCCGGTGACGATCGACTCGTCGCACTCAAGAGCCGCGCAAACGAGCAGGCGGAGGTCGGCGGGCACAACGGTTCCCAGCAAGAGTTCCACCAGGTCCCCCACCACAAGCTCGGTAACCGGGACGACCATCGGGGCTCCCGAGCGGCGGACGACGCATGTGTGGCGAACCTTGTCCCGCAGCGCCTCGGCCGCCCGCGCGGCCCTGTACTCGTTCGCGAAGCCGAGGCCGACCGACATGGCGAGGATGGCTCCGATCAGCAGCGCATCCCGCCGCTCCCCAACGAAGTAGGAGACCAGCGCGGTCACGGCCAGCAGGAGCAGAAGCGGGGAACGCAACTGGCGGGCGAGCACCACGCCCGCGCGGGCACGGTGTGAGCGAACCGCATTGGGGCCTTCCGCCGACAGACGGCGCCCGGCCTCGTCCTCGGTGATTCCCTCCGGCGAGGACCCGCAGACCTCCAGCGTCTCTTCCGGGCTGAGGCGCGCTGGTCTCCT
>JAKAOC010000094.1 GCA_021823385.1 Actinomycetes bacterium | reverse complement strand
TTCGGAGCAGCTGCGCGCCGCGCTGATGCTGCCGATACAGGACTAGGAGCAAGAACTCCGTTAAACGCCGAAGGCGCCCCCCTGCGGAAAAACCGCCGAGAAACGCCCTTTGGAACGGCTGGTTCCGGGATCAGGCGGACGCCTTTAGCTTCTTGGCAGCCAAGGCACCTAGCGCTACCAGAACCAAGAGAAAGAAGACCTTCTTCATTGCAACCTCACTGTACTGAAGAGAAAGGCTGCCCGGTAGGCAGCCGATTGACCGGTGCGTCCAGGCAGATAAGAGCCTAGGGGATGCCTTCGCCTTTGGCGCATGGAGAAGACGTTGTTCCCATTATCGCAGCTCACAGGCCCTGCATTGTAGGGCAATTCCCGGCAAAAGGCGCGCGGCAACTAACGACTCGGATAGCTTCTATGCCGAAGCCAACTTAGAGCTGCAAAGGAAGGCACAGTGGCCAGCACCCCTTTTGCCACCCGGTTCGACCAGGATACCTCCGTCTCCCAAGGGGGAGATGACGTCTTCACGGGCGTCATCGTCCCCGGCTGGTCCACCGGCCGCGGCCCCAACGGCGGCTACATAGCTGCGTGCATCCTGCGAGGGCTGACCGAGCGCATCGCGGATCCTCTCAGGCGCGTCCGCTCGTTGACGGTCCACTACCTGGCTCCACCGTCCACAGCGCCTTTCCGCATCGTCACAACCGTGGAAAAAACCGGCCGATCGGCCACTTTCATTAGTGGGCAAATGATCCAGGAGGACCGGCTCGTGGCCAAAGCGATGGCCGCGTTCATCACCCCGCAACCCGGACCCGACTTCCAGGATGTCGAGCCCCCGAAAGTTGCAGCGCCGGAGGAGTGCCCGCCCTTGGGCACGGCCGTGGAGCATTTGGTCGAAATGCGGAGCCAGTTCAAGGCGAGATTCGCAACTGGATACCCGCCCTTCTCGGAGAGTCCGACGGCGGAGACCGGAGGGTGGATCAGGCTGACGGAGAACAGACCCACCGACTCCCTGGCGCTCGTGGCCTACACGGACGGCTGGCTGCCTGCGGTCTACTCCAAACTCCCCGGGAAGTATGCGACACCCACCGTTGACCTGAGCGTGCATTTCCGAGCCACCGACGACCCGCTTCCCGTTGCCGATGACGCCTATTGCCTGGTCCGTTTCCGGACCCGGATGGCGAGCGGCGGCTTCATCGAGGAGGACGGCGAAGTCTTCACGGCGGATGGGAGGCTGGTGGCGCAATCCCGTCAGCTGGCAATCCTGGCGCCCCTGGGTTAGCCGCCTAGAGGGCCAGCAGGTCGCGCGCGCCCGTGTCGGAAGATGGATGGCGCAACTTGGACATGGCGCGTGCCTCGATCTGGCGGATTCGCTCACGCGTCAGGTTGAAGTGCTCGCCGACCTCTTCGAGGGTGCGGGGCTCGCCACGGTCAAGACCGAAGCGGAGCTTCAGTATCTCGCGCTCGCGGTCGTCGAGAGGAGCGAGCAGGCGTGCGATCTCCACTGGCAACAGCGAGGTGGCCGCCATCTCGAAGGGCGACTCCGCCGCTCTGTCCTCGACCACGTCGCCGAGCTCGGCATCTCCGTCCTCCCGAAGGGGCTCGGAGAGGGAAAGCGGCTCGGAGCGGAACTTGAGGGCCTCGAGAAGCTTGGACTCCTCAATCTCCACCTCTTGGGCAAGCTGAGCCAAGGACGGTGGGCGGCCGAGTGTTATCTCAAGGCGCGCCTGAGCCTTCTGAACCCGGGACAAGGTGTCCCCCGCATGCACCGGAAGCCGTATTGTGCGCCCGGTATTGGCTATGCCGCGCGTAATGGCCTGACGGATCCACCAGGTCGCATACGTCGAGAACTTGAACCCCTTGCGCCAGTCGAACTTCTCGACGGCGTGCATGAGTCCGAGGTTGCCCTCCTGGATCAGGTCCAGGAGCGGGAGTCCGGATGCCTGGTACTTCTTGGCGATCGAGACAACAAGCCGGAGGTTGGACTGGACGAAGTAGCGCTGCGCGGTCTTGCCTTGGCGGACATCGCGCAGCAGCTCTTGGCGCCGCTGCGGCGATATCTCCTTGGTCTTGGAGGAGAGTTCCTTCTGCCCCCGGGCACCGCGTTCGATATCCTTGGCCAGCTTCACCTCGTCGTCTTTGGTAAGGAGTGGATATTGGCCGATATCGGACAGGTACATCCTGACCAAGTCCTCTTCGTCCTTGTCAATCCGGTCCTTGGCCACGGGCAAAACCTCTCTTGACACCTGCGGCCATCAGGGTCGGCCGCATCGGAGCTCATCCTTATCACCCGGACGATTCAATAAGCTGGCAATCGGCTGCCGGCCCTCGGCCCATTCGTGCCGACCGTCGTTGCTAAGCGGCGCGCCGCGCTCCAACGGGTGGCAACTATGACAACCTTAGGCAGTGCCGCGTCGATTCCCTACTGCCCCTCCGCCGAGCGAACCCCCGTGTCAAATCTTAGTGAGGCGCTCGATGCACGCCCCACATTCCGCAACTACACCTGAGGCGTCGCGCAGGAATGACAAGAGGTTGCCGTCACGGTGGAGCCGACCCCGGGATTCCGCCATCGCTCTTATCTCCTCGAACGTGGCGATAACTTCGTCGAGCAAATACGCAGCCCGCGCCGCATAGGACAGCCCCGGCGGAAGCGGGGTCACGTACGCGGCTTCGAACTCAATCGGGGGAACGGTGACGGGGAAGAGCTCCTCGGCCGCGAATGAGAGCTCGGCCAGCGAACGTGAACAAACGGACAGCGCGACCCTCGCCTCCGCCGCCTCAGGGAACGAGTGGTCAATCCTCTCGAGGCCGATGGCCGCGTCCAGGGCGGCGAGGAAGACGCGTTTCAGCCGATCGGCGATCTGTGCCGTCTCGTCCAACGAAATGAAACCTGCAGCCCCGCCACCCATCAGCGGCCACCGTCTGGATCATGGCTCCTCAAGAAAGCCAACCTCCTCAGGGTCGAAGCCGTTGGTGATGGGCATGCGCCGATCCTTGCCGAAAGACTTGGGCGTAATCCTGACTCCGGGCGCGGCCTGCCGCCGCTTGTACTCGCTGCGATCGATCAGGCCGGCAACCCTTGTCACGAGCTCGGAGTCGTAGCCGGCACCTACCAGCTCCATCGGGGTCATGTCCCTCTCCACCAGCGCCATCAGGATCGGATCAAGCTCCTCATACGGCGGCAGCGAGTCAACGTCGCGCTGTCCCGGGCGGAGCTCCGCAGACGGCGGCTTGAGCAGAACCTCCGAAGGAATGACCTCTCGGCCGGCCACAGCGTTGATGCGCTCGCAAAGCCGATACACGAGCAACTTGGGAATGTCCTTGATCAGAGCGAAGCCACCGGCGGAATCACCGTACAAAGTCGAATATCCGGTCGCAATCTCCGACTTGTTTCCGGTGGTGATCACCAAGGCGCCGGTAGCGTTCGAATAGGCCATGATCAATACCGCGCGAATCCTGCTCTGCAGGTTCTCGTCGGTCAGGCCCTGCGGCGGAGCTCCGAGCACCTTGCCGATCACGTCGGAGAACCCCGTGTGCATGGGCTCGATCTCGGCTATCAGCAGCTCGATCCCAAGATTGTCAGCCAGCTTCTGGGCATCGCCCACCGAGCCTTCGGAGCTGTAGCGGGACGGCATCGAGATCCCCGTCACGCGCTCCGGACCTATGGCCTCCACCGCGAGCGCCGCGCAAATGCTCGAGTCGATACCACCCGACAACGCGATGACCACGCGCGAAAATCGGTTCTTCTCCACGTAGTCGGTCAGGCCGAGCTTGAGGGCGCCGAGTACCTCGTCAAGGTAGAAGTCGCTCAGGTCCGACACCCAGTTCTTTTCGAAGCTGGGGCTCGGTTCGAAAAGGAAGGCCGGGTGATCGGCGGGGTGGTAGGCGACGTGGGTGGACCCGACTGGCAACGAGGGTGCGATAGGTACCGTCTCCAGGACCTCCTCCGCCACCAGGCCCCGTGGATCCAGCTGGTACTTACGGCTTGCCGCACCGAGGGGAACCCTGACCGTCTCGATCACTTCCTCGAACTGAGGAAAGCTGTATTTGAGGGTCCCATAGCTGTCGTAGACGAGCGAGCCGCCGTCGAACACCAGCTCGTCCTGTCCGCCCACCATGTTCACATAGACGATAGGGGTCGACATATCGCTGGCCCGGGTGGAGAGCATCGATGACCGCTGCCAGCGCCGGCCCAAGAAGTAAGGGGAGGCGTTGATGTTCAGAATCACGTCGGCCCCGCCCTGAACCTGATCGAGCGCTGGGCCCGTCGGGCTCCAAATGTCCTCGCAAATGGAGACGCCCACCTTGACTCCACCTACATCGAAGAGCTTGTGCTCGCCGGAGCCGGGGACGAAGTAGCGCTGCTCGTCGAAGACCGCATAGTTGGGAAGCAACCGCTTGCGGTAGACGGCTTGCACTATGCCGCCATGCATGAATGCGGCCGCGTTGTGGAGCCGCCGCAGCTGCTCCGGGAAGCCCACGAGCAAGACGAGCTCGGGCAGTTCCTCCGCGATATGGTCCAAGTAATAGCCGCAGGCACGGATGAACGCCGGCTTGAGCAGCAGGTCCTCCGGGGGATAGCCGGTGAGGGCCAGCTCGGGAAATGCGATAATGTCCGCCCCTTGCCCGGCGGCATGGCGGGCCGACTCGACGATCTTGGCTGCATTCCCCTCAAGATCTCCGACCTTGAGGTTTATCTGGCAGATCCCGACGTTCAGGGAGGTTGCTTCGTCGGTCATGGCTCGATCACCCCTCGAATGCTAGCGCTGGCGCCCAACGCAGCGCCACCGGCCCGTCCGCAGGGGCCAGGAAAAAAAGCGGGGCGGCCACCTTTCGGCAGCCGCCCCGCTCGAAGGCCATGCAAGTCCGCAGACCTACATGTCGTAGTACATCATGAACTCCCAGGGATGCGGGCGCAGGCGAATCTGGTCCGCTTCCTGGTAGAGCTTGTAATCGATCCAGGTGTCGATCAGATCCTGGGTGAACACGTCACCTTCAAGCAGGTAGTCGTGATCGTCGGCCAGGGCCTGGAGAGCACCCTCAAGCGAGGACGGCACCTGCGGTATCTGCTTGGCTGCGTCGCCCTTCAACTCGAAGAGGTCATAGTCGACGGGGGTCGGTGGCTCGATCTGGTTCTTGATCCCGTCCAGGCCGGCCATCAGCATCGCCGCGAAGGCGAGATACGGGTTGGCCATCGGATCCGGGCAGCGGAACTCCACGCGCTTGGCCTTCGGGCTGGCGGAGTAGGCGGGGATTCGGCATGCGGCCGAACGGTTCCTCTCGCTGTAGACCAGGTTGACCGGCGCCTCGTAGCCGGGAACCAGGCGCTTGTAAGAGTTGGTCGTCGGTGCGCCGAAGGCCAGGATCGAGGAGCCGTGCTTGAGGAGACCGCCGATGTACCAGCGCGCGAGATCCGAGAGCTGGGCGTATTGCCCATCGGCATCGAAGAAGAGCGGCTTTCCCTCCGTCCAGAGCGACTGGTGGGTGTGCATGCCCGAACCGTTGTCCTGGAACAGCGGCTTAGGCATGAAGGTGGCGCTGTAGCCGTTCTTGTAAGCCACGCTCTTCACGATGTACTTGTAAAGCATGACCTTGTCGGCCATGGTAAGCAAAGTGTCGAAGCGCATGTCGATCTCGGCCTGCCCGGCGGTGGCGACCTCGTGGTGCTGCACCTCGATTTCGATGCCCATTTGCTGCATCACAAGGACCATCTCGGTACGTAGGTCCTGGAACTTGTCCGAGGGGGGAACCGGGAAGTAGCCCTCCTTGTAGCGAAGCTTGTATCCCAGGTTCGGACCCTCGTCGCGATTCGAGTTCCAGATGCCTTCGATCGAGTCGACCGAGTAGGAGGCCGAGCGCGAATCCTGGTGGTACTTCACGTCGTCGAAGATGAAGAACTCCGCCTCGGGGCCGAAGTATGCGGTGTCGGCAACTCCGGTCGCGATCAAGTGGTCCTCAGCTTTCTTGGCGATGTAGCGAGGATCGCGATCGTAGTGCTCCAAGGTGAGCGGATCATGGATGAAGCAGTTGACGTTTAGCGTCTTGTGCTGCCGGAAGGGGTCGAGGACTGCCGTCGCGGGGTCCGGCAGGAGAATCATGTCGGACTCGTTGATCGCCTTGAAGCCCCGGATCGACGAGCCGTCGAAGCCGAAGCCTTCAGCGAAGGAGTCCTCGGTCAACTGGCTGATCGGCACCGAAATGTGCTGCATTACGCCCGGAAGGTCGCAGAAGCGAAGGTCGACCATCTCGACGCCCTCGTCCTTGGCCATCCGGATTACACCGGCAGGAGTCTTCTCCGTCATTCGCGCTCCTTGGTAGCTGAAGTCCTCGGCCGGCTGGGGCGGGCAGCATTGGTCGCACCAATTCCGGGCCATCGAAAAGGCTAGAGTCGCCCCAACACACGATCCGGAGGCAAGTGTGAACACTTCATTAACTCGGGATCGCGACCAGCTCCGAGTCGTGGGTTTTCGCCTGCCACAACTATTGATATATGTGTGCCATCACGACCGAACATCCGCACTCAGATCGAATACGTCCTCAAGACGGTGGAAGAGCGCAAGGTCGCTTTCATCCAACTGTGGTTCTCCGACGTGCTCGGCACGCCCAAGAGCCTGCAGATCACGCCGGCGGAGCTGGAGAATGCGCTCACCGAAGGCATGACATTTGACGGATCGGCGATCGACGGCTTCTCACGGGTGCAAGAGAGCGACGTGATCGCCGTGCCGGATCCGACGACCTTCTCGCTTCTTCCCACTGACACCTCGATGGCGCGGATATTTTGTGACATCACCAATTTGGACGCCACCCCGTTTGCAGGATGCCCCCGCAACACACTGCGGCAGGCACTCGACAGGGCCCACGAGCTCGGCTACTCGTTCTTCGCCGCCCCGGAACTCGAGTACTTCTACTTCTCCGAGGCGAAGCCTGGCAGCCCGCCAATCCCTATTGATTCCGGCTCGTACTTCGAGCTGACCGTCTCCGACCTTGCCACCCAGCTTCGCAAGCGGACTGTGCTGGCTCTCGAGGACATGGGCATCCCGGTGGAGTACTCCCAGCATGAGGACTCGCCGGGCCAACACGAAATCGACCTGCGCTACACGGACGCACTGACCATGGCCGACAACGTGATGACCACCCGGCTGCTGATCAAGGAGATCGCCTCCGCCAACGGGGTAATGGCCACATTCATGCCCAAGCCCATGGCAGGGGTGCAAGGTTCGGGCATGCACACCCATTTCTCACTCTTCCGCGGCAACCAAAACGCCTTCTACGACGAAAAGGGCGAGTGGGGACTCTCCGAGGTGGCGCGCCAGTTCATTGCGGGCCTGCTCAAACATGCCCCTGAGATAACCGCGGTCACCAACCAGTGGGTCAACTCCTACAAGCGCCTGGTGCCCGGATACGAGGCTCCCGTATACGTTTCATGGGCGCAGAACAACCGCTCCGCCCTTGTCAGGGTCCCCAATCCGCGCCACACCAAACCCCAGTCGACCCGCATCGAATACCGCGCCATCGACCCCGCCGCGAACCCTTACCTCGCTTTTGCCGTGGTCCTGGGTGCCGGCCTGGACGGCATCGAAAAGGGCTACGAGCTTCCCGCCGAGACTTCGGAGAACCTTTTCGCACTGACGCCGGAGGAGGTGGTCAGGCGTGGCATATGCTCGCTGCCGGGCAGCCTCGAGGATGCGGTGCGCGAAATGGAAAAATCGGAGTTGATGCGAGAGGTGCTCGGCGCACACGTCTTCGAGTGGTTCGTCCGCAACAAGCACGATGAGTGGAATGGCTACAAAACCCAGGTCTCCCAGTACGAGCTCGACCGGTATTTGGGGCACCTATAAATGGAGCCGCTGATCCTCTATCC
>JAKAOC010000093.1:2054-7880 GCA_021823385.1 Actinomycetes bacterium | reverse complement strand
GGAAGTATGCGGAGACCATCGGCTATCAGATCGTCCAAGCCCAATACGCCTTGGGAGCCGGCGGTCTTTCGGGGACCGGCCTCGGACGTGGTCACCCGACACTCATCCCAGTCGTGAGTTCCGACTTCATCTTCGCCGCAATCGGCGAGGAGATGGGCCTCCTCGGAACAACCGCGGTCGTAATCGCCTTCGTGCTCCTGGTCGGCGCGGGCATCCGCGCGGCACAGCGCAGTTCCAGCCCATTCTCCTCGCTGCTGGCCGCAAGCTTCACCCTTATCATCGGGTTACAGTCATTCTTCATCATGGCTGGCATCGTCCGCCTGCTGCCGCTCACCGGCGTGACGCTGCCTTTCGTCGCGTATGGGGGATCGTCACTAGTCTCGAACTACATCCTGGTGGCAGTGCTGATGCGAATTTCCAACGAGAACGGCGACGCGGAGTTGCGCCTCTAGCCATCGCTCTTTGGCTCGCCAGTATCGACTGGCGTATGGTCCTCCCATTTTCGCGCAACGAAAACATTTATTGAAAACAGCAATCGATGCTTTTGCTTCGCCAAAATAGCGTTCCCTCGGTTCGTTAACCTTGGCGCCTCTGCAGCGGCTATCGTGCTAGCAATGGTACGTAAGCAGAAGGGGACGCGCGTCTAATGCAGAGCTCCGTAAGCTTCGTCCACATGCCACTCACCTGGCGAGGGTGGCGATTTGCAGCCGCTGTAGCCGCCGCAGTGTTTGTGCTGAGCATGATCTGCTCGTTCCTATTGCCACAATGGCTGGGCGACAAATCTTGGGTTTTGTCACCCGACTATTGGCAAACGATCAGCAGCGCGCAGTGGGTGTCGCAAGGGGCTGCCGGAACGGTGTACCAGGCAAATGCCTTCTACACCGCGCTTCCGGGATACCTCCTCCTGCTGGCTCCAGTGGTCGCGCTTGGAAACCACCTCGGCCTCGTTGTTGGGTTTCCACAGCCGCTTCCCTATCCAAGCATGTGGATACTGGTGGGCCCATTTTCCTTTGGTACCGGCGCTACCTTCATTTTGGGCGTCGATTATCTCTGTGATTCGCTCAACATTGGAACGGCTCGCCGGCGAGCAATTCTCGCGACGTCCGGCCCCGTGGTCGGTGTGGTCACGCTCGTTATCGGCGGCCACCCCGAGGACCTCCTCGCCTTGACCCTCAGCTGTTTCGCCCTTGGATTCCTTTTGCGCGGAAAGCCCGGCCCGGCCGCATGGATGCTAGCCGCGGCAATACTGATGCAAACTTGGGCCGGTTTGCTGCTCCCCACATTCGTAATGGCCATCCCCCCTGGAATGCGGCTTAGGTCCGCCGCCAGGGCCGCCGGTCCGCCGGCAGCCCTCGGCGCCCTGCTGCTCGCTCTCGACTTCAAGCACGCATCGCGCGAACTGCTCAAGCAGCCCATGATGAACCTTGGCCAACACCTGCCATGGTGGCAAATGGCCTCAAGGATGCCAGTGGTGGTGAACGGTCACGTAATTCAGGCGGTCGTAGGCTCGACGAGCAGGCTCGGGGCAGTCTTGGTAGCTTTAGCTGTAGGCCTTCTAAGCCTGCGCGCCAGAAAGCCGGAAACTCTCATTGCAGCCGCGGGCCTTGCGCTTGCTGCGCGCGGAATATTCGAAACCGAGTTCTGGCCCTACTATCTGGCCCCAGCTTGCATTCTGCTTGCCGTCTACGCGGCCAAATCACCTTCTCGGACGCGCTGGATTGTCGCTTCCCTATGCGCTCTTGGACTCTATGTTTCAGCCCCCGAGTCTTACCTAGGCATCTCGTATTCGCCCTGGCTGGCCCTCAGCCTGCTGTTGCTTGCGTCCACTGGGTCACTCGTCATCGCCGGGGGTAACGAACGGCGGCTCGCCACGTTCATTTCGAGGTCGCGGCAGTCATCCGACACACCCGGCGAGTCGGCGGCCGAGGCCACCTGAACATTCAATATTTTCTTCCCACCACGCGTGTGTCCGGTTAATTGCAGACGCGAATGCCTCCACCCGACGGCGGCGCCTCCAGCCAGTCAGACCTAAAGGCTCGCCAGAATGGCGTCCGCAGAGCTCACGCTGAGTCCGCCTCCGGGCTCTACGGCTAGGGAACTCACTACGCCGTCCTCGATGACCATGGCGAAGCGCTTATTCCGCAATCCCAGCCCAAAACCGCTGCCATCGAGTTCGAGGCCCACGGCCTTGGCGAAATCCCCATTGCCATCGGCCAGCAGCGCGACCTCGTCCTGGATGTTCTGGGATGCCGCCCAAGCCTGCATCACGAAGGCATCGTTTACCGAAACGCAGGCAATCTTGCCCACGCCCTTGGCCCTGATTTCGTCTGACCGTATTACGAAGCCCGGCAGGTGGTAATCGGAGCAGGTGGGAGTGAAAGCTCCAGGAACGCCGAAAAGCACCACCTTGCCGCTTCCGAGGTACTCACCCGTCATGACCTCGCTGGTGGAACCGTTCTCGACGGCCACCAACTTTACGTCCGGTATGCGGCTTCCAACAGTGACTGCCATCTTTCCCCTTTTCCTTGGGTGCCGGGACGTCGCTTGCGTCCCGAATTTGAAGCACGGGCGGCCCCATGATTATTCCTTGCCCGAATGGCCGCAGGAACCTAGGAGGGCCGGGCGGAGAGAAGCCGCTCCCTGAGGCCGGTCAGGCGGTCCTGAACCAAAACGTTCTTTACGGCCATGGCCACGGCGCGGGTTTCACCGATCAGGACGACCAGCCGCTTGGCCCGGGTCACCGCCGTATACAAAAGTCGGCGCTCGAGCATGGCGTAGTGCTGCATCGCAAGGGGAATAACGACAGCCGGGTACTCCGAGCCCTGAGACTTGTGAATCGAAATGGCGTAGGCCAGGGTTAGCTCGTCCAGGTCGGCGGCGTCGTAGTCGACAGTCCGGGAGTCGAAGTCGACCTTGAGCGACCCTGCCTCCTCATCGACGCCGACCACTATTCCCAAATCGCCGTTGAAGACATCCCGCTGATAGTTGTTGACCAGCTGGATCACCTTGTCACCGGGCGCATAGCTGTTGCCGTATCTGCTCAGCTTGGGCGCAGCGGACCCGTTCAGGCGCTCCTGAAGCAGGACGTTGAGCGCCCGGGCCCCCAAGCCGCCTCTATTCATCGGGGTGAGCACCTGAACCTCCGATACCGGGTCGAACCCGAAATGCCCGGGAATGCGCTCGGCAACCATGCGCACCAGCCTCTGCTGGATCTCCTCGGGCGTCGAGGCGGCCAAAAGGTAGAAATCGCTCTCCTTGTCCCTGGCAGGCACCTTGGGCATGCTCCCGGCATTGATGAGGTGGGCGTTGGTGACGATGAAGGACTCCCGGGCCTGGCGGAAGACCTCGGTGAGCCTGACAGTCGGCACGACGCCGGAATCGATAAGGTCGGCCAGGACCCTGCCCGGCCCTACCGACGGCAGCTGGTCTACGTCACCCACCAGGATCACCGCCGCGTGGTCGGGAACGGCCGCAAGCAGGCGGTTCGCCAGTGTCACGTCGATCATTGAGGCCTCATCGGCAACCAGCAGGTCACATGGCAATGGATTGTCGCGGCCGTGCTTGAAGTCAAAGGAGGCAGGGTCGAACTCGAGGAGGCGATGAATCGTCTTGGCCGTCCGTCCAGTTGCCTCCTGCATACGGCGCGCCGCCCGCCCGGTGGGCGCACACTGCGCGATACGTATATGGCGCTGCTCCAGAACGGAGAGTATCGAGTTCACCAGCGTCGTCTTTCCCACCCCAGGCCCGCCGGTGATGACCAGCACCTTGGAGTCGAGCGCGGTCGAAAGAGCCCCCGCCTGACTCTTGGAAAGCTCTACGCGGTGCTCTGAGACCAGCCAGGCCAGCGCCGCGCGAGAGTCGATTTCGCGCCACGGCGGCCGGCCGGCGGCCATCAGGCGCGCGATGGAGGACGCCACCCCTGCCTCGGCACGGTACAGCGAGGCAAGGTAGATGCACTCCTCCCCTTGGAGCTCGGCCGGGATCACGGAACCTGCGAGTATCTCGGCCTCGACCGCCTCGACGACGAGCTGCTCCGAAACCTCCAGCATGGATGAGGCCTCCCGCACCAGGTGCGCTTTTGGGGTGGCGCAGCTCCCACCCTCTGCCAGCTTGGCCAGCACCCAGGAGATCCCAGCCCTGGCTCGAACCGGCGAGCTCTTGTCAATGCCTAGACGCGCAGCGAGTTCGTCGGCCGTCTTGAAGCCGATGCCCGAGATGTCTCCGGCAAGGCGGTAAGGATTTTCGGAAATGAGCGCGATCGCCTCGGCCCCATAGGTGCGGTAGATGCGCACCGCGCGGGACGTCCCGATGCCGTGGGAGTGGAGGAAGAGCATGATCTCGCGCACCTGCTTCTGTTCCTCCCAGCCGGCGACAATGCGCTCGACACGCTTGGGACCGATGCCACGGAGAGAGAGGAGGCGCTCGGGCGAGTTCTCGATTACTTCGAAAATCCCTGTTCCAAAGGTCTCGACCAGTACCTTGGCGAAGTGGGGACCGATGCCTCGCACCATGCCGGAGCCCAGGTACCGCTCTATCCCCGCCTCGGTCGTCGGGGGCACCGAGACGATATGGTCGGCCCGGAACTGCCTGCCATAGTTGGCATCCACTCGCCAGTGCCCGACGGCCTCGACCTCTTCGCCCGCGGATATCTGGGCCGCAGCGCCAACCACGGCCACGGGCTCGCGCTCACCCCTGACCTTGACCCTGAGGACGCTGAACCCGGAGTCCTGGTTGTGGAAGACGACGCGCTCGACTTGCCCGGCCAGTCGCTCCGGCTCCTCGGCACGCTTCTTGCCGGGGACCGCCATCGGCGACTACCCGCCGCTTTCCGGCGGCCGGGAGCGCATGATCATGCCAGATCCAGCTCCTCGGGCGCGAAGGGGGTGCCGTGGCCGGGCACAATCAGAGAGGGTCCGATCGCAAGCACCCGGGCACGGGAGTCCTCGAGCACCTCCTGGTCGAAGGAGTAGGGGTCCAGCCGGGGGCCGGTCCTGCTCCACCACGCATGCGTGCAGACCACCATCCCTTCCGCGGTGACCACCACGATGCTTATGTCCTCACGGGTGTGCCCCGGCGTTGTGATGCCGTAGACGTTCGGCGCTACACGAAAGCGGTCTTGATCATGGTTAGTCCAGACGTCGTCCTTGTAGCTCGCCATAAAGTCATGCACCGTTGCGTTGGGAAACATGCCCACATTCATGGTGTGATCCAGGTGAAGATGTGTGACGACCACATCGGTCACCTGCTCCGGCGCGACGCCACGCGCCGCGAGCTGGGCCAGGATTTCCGCCTTGGCGTGCACCATTCCCGGATCGATCACCACTACCGAGGCTCCGTCGATCACCAGAGAGACGCTTGAGGTGACACCGGGCCTGACCGAGCCCGAAAGAAGCAGTTCGAATCGCGCAGGCATGCCAGGAGGTTAGCAGCCGCCCGCTGCCCATGCCACGCGATGGACCTCTAGGCTCGCACCTGATGCTGGTCTTATTGCCAAGAGCCATTTCAGGCATAAACCTTCCGGAAGGATTCCGCTCGCTCGTCTTTGACGCCCAGCGACAGGAACTCGACGGAATCACCAGAGAAGCGGAATTCTACGTCCCCGCCTACATGGGGGATAATCGAATCTTCGAGGTCATCGCCGAGATGCCCAAGCTGCGCTACGTGCAGCTCCTTACCGCGGGCATCGACAAGACGGTGGGATACATTCCCGACCGGGTGACGCTTATGAACGCTCGAGGCGTTCACGACTCCTCGACCGCGGAGCTTGCCCTCGCGCTCACCCTGGCCAGCATGCGCAATCTCACCGGCTTCATCCGTGCCGGCTCG
>JAKAOC010000093.1:0-2044 GCA_021823385.1 Actinomycetes bacterium | reverse complement strand
TCGGACACGAGATCGCCCGCGTCTTCGGCGCCCTCGGCGCACGCTCCACACTCATCTCCAGGACGGGACGTGACGGGACGCTCCGGCTTGGGGATGCCGGAAGCCTGATGGCGAACGCGGACGTCGTGGTGCTGGTGGTTCCGCTCACCGAGGCCACGCGCCATATGGCCGACGCCTCATTCCTTGCCAACCTGAAGGACGGCGCCCTTTTTGTCAATGTCGCCAGGGGCGAGGTGGCCGATACCGCCGCCCTCCTTGAGGAGGTGTCCAGCGGAAGAATCCAGGCTGCGCTCGACGTCACCGACCCCGAACCGCTTCCGACCGATCATCCGCTCTGGAACGAGCCCAACTGCCTGATCAGCCCCCACGTCGGCGGCGCCACCGACGCGTTCATTCCCAAGGCGCGAGAGCTGGTTGAGAAGAACCTGGCCAGGATCGCCAAGGGTGAACAGCCGCTCAACATCATCAAGGGCGAGTACTGACGCCTCGCCCTAGGCGAGGCCGAACAGGTTCTCCTCGACCATGATGGGCGGCGGTGGGCTGGAAGCCAGGGCAATGAGCAGCGCATCAGAAGGCCTCGCCGGCACAACCCGCTGCTGAGCGTGCTTGTCGAAAAGGGTGATTTCTGCGAAAAACAGATCACCCCGCCTCCCGGTGATCACCACCATGGCCACGCTCAAGGTGAACTGATTGAGTATGTCCACCAGCACATCGGCTAGGAAAGGCCGTTGCCGGGGCAGACCGCGTAGCAGGGTGGCGATCATTGATGCCTGGTCCAGCGATACCGGAATCGAGAAGCTCCGGTGCGGCTCGTCGACCTCCGATATGACCACGCGCCCGTGAGTCTCCGGCAGCGCCACGCCAACATCGGCCACCCGGGAACGGCGCTTGCTGGCAAGTTGCGTCACCGCGTCCGCAGTCGATTCACCCTGGGCTGGTTCCTGTTCGCCCAATGCCTCTTCCAGGGCGTTCGCCGCCGGCCCGGCGTCTGCGATCTCCGCCTCGGCCGGGTGCGTTGGCAGCGCGTTGTCTTCCAGCTCTTCGCTACTGGCTGACAAATTCCCTCCGGTCCTCGGGCAGGTAGCGGGCATTGCGCATGCCGACTCCCAGGGCTATCCCAATCGCAGTGAAGAAGGACAGCGCAGCCGAACCGCCATAGCTCATGAACGGCAGCGGAATGCCGGTGATGGGCATAATTCCCATAGTCATCGCAGCGTTCTGGAAGATCGAGAATGCCAGGAAGGCGAGCACGCCGATCGCGAGTAGCCGTCCGAACTGATCCCGTGCTACCACTGCCACCCGCCAAACCCGCCAGCAAATGTAGCCGAAGAATAGGAGCAGGATCCCCGCCCCTACGAATCCGAGCTGTTCACCCACGGCGGTGAAAATGAAGTCGGTCTGCTGCTCGGGAACATAGGCGAGGTTTGTTTGAGTGCCGTGGAAGAGGCCCTTGCCGAAAACTCCTCCGGCCCCGATTGCGATCTTGGACTGGGCGAGGTTATAGCCCGAGCTGGAGAGCGCGCTCTTGGGGTTCATGAATGAAGTGAGCCGCTGCAGCTGATAGCTCTTCAGGATCCCGAGGTGGATGACCATGTAGATGCCGAAAACACCAAGCAGAAAGAGAATGCCCAAATGGAGCAGGCGTATTCTGGCCACAACCAGCTGCGAAATCAGCACGACACCAAGGATGATGGCCGTGCCTATGTCCGGCTGCTTGACCACCAGGAGCATAGGCACGCCGGCCAGCAGGAGCACGCCGGCCAGCTTGCGTGCTGACAGGTCTCCCGACTCACGAGAGAGGTAAACCGAAACCGCGAGAATCATCGCCACGGCAGCGAACTCTGATGGCTGCAGCTGAAGCGGCCCAAGCTGGAACCAGCGTTGAGCACCCAGAGCAGACTTGCCCACCGGAGTCAGCACCCCCAGGAGCCCCATCACGACTCCGCCATAGACCACGTAGCCGAGTGCGTGTATATGGCGGTAGTCGATCATCACGGTGATGATCATCACCACAAACCCGAGCACCATCCATATGGCTTGCCGC
>JAKAOC010000092.1 GCA_021823385.1 Actinomycetes bacterium | reverse complement strand
CGCCTGCGCCTTGCCGCGCCCCTCGGCCATCGCTTCGGCGAAGTTGGCGAACAGGACCGTCAGCAGCAGCCAGATGGTGATGGCCAGGCCGAACCCGCTGCGGTTGGCGACGGTGTCGATGGCGGTCACGACCGTTCCCACCAGCACGACGAACATGACCGGGTTCTTGGCCTGGACGCGGGGGTCGAGCTTGGTAAAAGAGGCGCGCAGGGCGTCGGTGACTATCCGTCTGTCGAAGGCGGCGACCCGCCGGCGCTTGGGTTCGGTCTGAATCGGCGCTTGAACAGTGGTGGTCACGGCCAGATCCTCCCGGTTGCGAGCTGCTCCGCCACAGGGCCGAGGGCGAGGGCGGGGAAGAAGGTGAGGCCGCCGACTATGACAAGTACGCCGGTGAGTAGGACTCCGAAGATGGGGCTGTCGGTACGGAAGGTGCCTTCGCCCTCGGGCACGGGCGTCTTCTTCGCCAGCGAGCCGGCCAGGGCCAGGGTGGGCAGGATGACTCCGAACCGGCCGAGCAGCATTGCGATGGCGCCGGCGATGTTGTAGAAGGCGGTGTTGCTGCTCAAGCCCGCGAAGGCCGAGCCGTTGTTGTTGCCCTGGGAGGTGAAGGCGTAAAGGATCTCGGTGAATCCGTGCGGCCCCGCGTTGAGCGGCCCGGCGCGGCCCGAGGCGGTCTCCACGGCGATCGCCGTCAGGATCAGCACGGTCATGGGCATGACCAGGATGCCGATCGTGGCCAGCTGCACCTGCTTGGCCTGGATCTTCTTTCCCAGGTATTCGGGTGTTCGCCCCACCATCAGGCCGCCGATGAAGACCGCCAGGATGGCGAAGAGCAGGATGGTGTAGAGGCCGCTGCCGACTCCGCCGGGGGAGACCTCACCCAGCATCATCCCCGAGAGCAGCCCGAGGCCGCCGAGCGGAGTGTAGGAGTCCGGGGTGGAGTTGACGCTGCCCGTGGAGGTCTGGGTGGAGGTGACGTCGTAGAGGACCGAGTCGAAGGTGCCGAAGCGGGTATCCTTGCCGACCAGGTTGCCGCTAGCCTGCGCGGTGATGCCCGCATGGTGGACGGCGGCGTTGCCACGGCTCTCGGCGACGGCGGTAATGGCCAGGGTGCCGGCGAAGATCACCGTCATCACCGCGAGAATCGCCACGCCTTGGCGCATGCTGTGAACCATCTTGCCGAAGGTGCGGGTGAGTGCGACCGGGATGGCCAGGATCAGGACGACCGACAGGAGGTTGGTGAGCGGAGTCGGATTTTCGAAGGGGTGGGCGCCGTTGGCGTTGAAGAAGCCGCCCCCGTTTGTGCCGAACTGCTTGATGGCTTCCTGTGAGGCGGCCGGTCCCCTGGGAATCACCTGGCGGACCCCGTTGAGAGCGTCGCTGACGTGCGCCGGGCCGGCGAGGGTTTGCACGGCCCCCTGGGCCACGAAGACCAGTGCCGCCACCGCAGCGATGGGCAGGAGCACGTAGAGGGTTCCGCGCACGACGTCCACCCAGAAGTTGCCGATGGTCTCCCGCTTGCGTGCAGCCAGGCCACGCACCAGGGCGATGGCGACGGCAATTCCAACCGCCGCCGAGGCGAACATCTGCACCGTCAGCGCCGCCATCTGGGTGAAGTAGCTCATCGTGGTCTCACCGGCGTAGTTCTGCCAGTTGGTGTTGGTCACGAAGGAGACGGCCGTGTTGAAGGCGAGCGCCGGCGTGACGCCGGGGAGATGCTGGGGGTTGAGGGGGAGGGAGCCCTGGAGCCGCTGGATGGCGTAGGTGAAGAAGAGCGCGACGACGGAGAAGGCGATCAGCGAGGCCGCATAGGTCTTCCAGTCCTGCTCGGCAGTGGCGTCGACTCCGAGGGCGCGGTAGGCGAGGCGCTCGACGGGAGCCAGCCAGCGGACGCGGCCGCCGTATACGGCGGCCAGGTAGTCCCCGAGGAAGCGCCAGGCGAGGGCGAGGATCGCCACCAGGACGACGATGGTGATTGCCGCCTGCATCAGAACTTCTCCGGCTTGACGAGGGCGAGGCCGAGATAGGCCATCATGAGGATGGAAAGGGTGACCAGAGCCACGTCGGTGAGATTCACAGCCGCTCCAGGAGTTCCACGAGACCCAGGCCGGCCAGGCCGAAGACCACGACGCCCAGGATTGCCAAGATGTCTGCCATGGCTTCGAAGCTACGGCCGGGCATGTCAACCGGGCGTTAACGCTCGGGCCGTCCGCGTCAACAATTCGTTAACGAAACCGAAGTTGGCTCAGCTCTCGGTTCCGCCGATCTGCTCCGAGGTTTCGTCATCGTGCTCTCGCCGGGCGATGACGTGAACGTCGATGCCGGCCAGGCCGGCCTCGCGCATCATCTTGCCCAGAACCGAGCCCCCGCGCAGCTCCTTCCAGCGGCTGCGCCGCGAGGAGCCGACCACGATCTGGGTTACGCGGGCGTGCTTGGCGAAGGTGACGATGGTTCGGGCCACGTCCGGGCCGGTCAGCTCTTCCCAGCGGGCGCCGAGCGCTTCGGCGAGCTCCTTGATCTCGGCCATCTCCTCATCGGAGGCGCTGAAGCCGGCCTCGTCGGTGAGGGCGTGGACCGCCCAGAGCTCGGCCTTGGCGCGGCGGGCCATGCGCGCGGCCCGGTGCATGACCTGCTGCCAGCCCGGAGCCGGGGTGATCGCCACCATGATCCGCTCGGTGGTCTCCCACCGGCCGAGCGCACCCAGCCGCTCCAGGTAGGAGATCATCTCCTCCTCGGTCTCGTCAGCCACGAAGCGCAGCGTCAGCTCGCGCAGGGCCGTGAGGTTCTCGGTGCGGAAGAAGTTGGTCAGGGCTTCGGTCACACGCGCGGCGGGGTATACGTTCCCGTGCAGCAGACGCCTGCGCAGCTGCTCCGGCGAGGAGTCCACCAGCTCCACCTGGTCCGCTCTGCGCACCACCCAGTCGGGGACGCGCTCGGCCACCTTGGCCGAGGTCATCTCCTCGACCGCGTCGGCGAGGGATTCGATGTGCTGGATGTTGACGGTGGTAATGACGCTAATCCCGGCGTCCAGGATCCGCAGGACGTCCTGCCAGCGCTTATCGTTGAAGCCGGGGGCGGGGATGTTGGTATGGGCCAGCTCGTCCACCAGTACCAGCTCCGGCCTGCGCGCGAGGATGGCCTCGGTGTCCATCTCCTCGAAGACGGTGCCCCGATAGTCGACCTTGCGCCTGGGGACCACTTCCAGCGCGTCGAGCTTGGAGGCGGTGTAGGGGCGCCCGTGGGTCTCCACCAGTCCGACCACCACGTCGGCCCCTCTCTCCTTGCGACGCAGCCCCTCGTCCAGCATGGCCACCGTCTTTCCGACCCCGGCCGCGGGGCCGAGATAGATGCGGAAGCGTCCGGCGCGCTCCACCAGCGAGGCGGTGTCTCCCGGGGAGGGGGTCGAGGGCGTCATGGGATGGATGATAGCGCCCTGGGAGCCGGAAGGGCGGAGCCCTCTCCCCGGCCCGGGGCCGGCCTCCCGCCACACGCTGTGGCGCCGCTGTAGGCTCTAGGCGCACCAAGGGGGCGTTCGCGCCTGACGCGCAGAGGAAGCGCCATGAGTTCTCTTGCCGGGATAATTCTCTCCGGGGGCGGCGGCAGACCGCGGCTCTGGACGCTCAGGCGGCGCCCGCCAAGGCGGCTGGCCATGGCCTATGTGGCGATGACGGCCTCGATGGTGCTGCTGGCGGTGCCGATGTTCCTGCTCAGGGGATCCCTCAGCGAGGCGACCACGGCACTGGTGCTGGTGGTCCCGGTGGTGGTGGGGGTGACCGCCGGCGGCCTGGGAGTCGGCCTGGTGGGAGTGGTGATGGGCTTCGTCGTATACGACGTCGTCTTCATTCCGCCCTATTACACCCTCTCGGTGGGAGCGGCGCAGAACTGGGTCGCGCTCGGGGTCTACGCACTCGTGCTCCTGCTTGTCGCCAGGGTGGTTTCCGGCCTCGACGACGCCAGGGCCGCGGCGGAGCACCGTACCGAGGAGGCGCGCGGCCTGCTGCGGCTGTCGGAGCTTCTCATCGAAGGAAAGCCGCTGGAGGTGGTGCTGAGGGTGGTCGCGGAGAGCCTGGTGGCCGGAATGGGCTACTCCACGGTGGTGGTGCTGCTGCCACGCGAAGGGCGGCTGGAGGTGGTGGCCGGGGCCGGCGTGCCCATGAGCGAAGCCGAGATCGCCCGAGTCCTCCCGGCCGCCACCGCCGAGGCGCTCTCCGACCGGCTCGACTCCCGCCGGGGTGGCCAGGTGCGGACGATACCGCTGGCCACCACCGACGGAATGCTCGGCGTCCTGGTGGTCAAAGGCGAGGGCGATCCGGGCTCATCGTCCGAAGTTGCGCGCACTTTCGCCAATCACGCCGCGGTGGCGATCCGCCAGAGCCAGCTCCGCGAGGACGCGATTCGTGCCCGGGCCCTCGAGGAGCTGGGCGAGTGGAGGCGAGCGCTCCTGGCCATGGTCTCCCACGACCTGCGCAGCCCGCTCTCCTCGGTGAAGGCGGCCCTCTCGGATCTGGGCGATCCCGATCTCGTGATTTCCCCGGCCGACCGTGCCGAGCTGCTGCGCACCGCGGAATCCCAGACGGACACGCTGACCAGGCTGGTCTCCAGCCTCCTCGACCTCTCCCGCATCGAAGCGGGAGCCTTCGAGCTGCGATGGGAGCAGGTGGGCGTGGGTGAGCTGGCAGCCGAGGCGGAGGCGCTGGTGGGGCCGGAGGCCTCCCGGGAGGCCTTCGCCATCGACCCCGCCTCGGCCGGGGTGCGGGTGGTGGTGGACCGCCTGCTCATGTCCCATGTGCTTGCCAATCTGATGGAGAACGCCGCACGTTACGCTCCCGCCGGCTCCCGGGTGGAGATCGCAGCCTTCGCGAGCGGTGGCCGGGTGACGATTTCGGTCTCGGACCGCGGACCGGGGATTCCGGCCCGGCTGGCCGAGCGCATCTTCGACCCCTACTTCACGGCCGGGGGCGCGGGCCGAGCCGGGCTGGGGCTGGCGATCGCAAAGGCATTCGTGGAGGCACACGGAGGGCGTATAAGCGTGGACTCCTCATACCCGGAGGGAACCCGTTTCGTGGTGGAGCTGCCTGGTTCGCATCCGGGGGTGCCATTGTCATGACCAGCGTCCTCATCATCGACGACGACCCCGCGCTGACCAAGGCCCTGCGTATCGGGCTGCAAGCTCGGGGATACGAGCTGCACACCGCCCCCAACGGAGTCACCGGGCTGCAGCTGGCCGCCACGGGGACGCCCGACCTGGTGGTGCTGGACCTCGGCCTTCCGGATATGGACGGCATCGAGGTTTGCCGGCGGCTTCGGGAGTGGTCCACCGTGCCGATCGTCGTGCTTTCGGCGGCGGGCGACGAGCGTCGCAAGGTGCTGGCGCTCGACGAAGGGGCGGACGATTACGTCACCAAGCCCTTCTCCATGGCCGAGCTGGAGGCACGCATCCGGGTTGCCCTGCGCCACCGGACGCCGGCCGGCTCAGGCAAGGAGGCGCCCGTCGTCGAGGTGGGAGGCATCGTGTTGGACGCGGCCGCGCGGCAGGTGACGGTGGACGGTGAGCCGTTGCAGCTGACGGCACGCGAGTTCGAGCTGCTCGGCTTCCTGGCACGGAACGTGGACCGGATCTGCACCCACCAGGTGATCCTGCGCGAGGTCTGGGGGCTCGGCTACGGTAGCGAGACCAACTACCTGCGCGTCTACATAAACCGCCTGCGGCGCAAGCTGGGGGCGCAGGGGTGGCGGCTGCGCACGACCCCCGGAGTGGGTTACCAGCTGAGCTCGGCGCAGCGTCCCGAAGGCGCCTAAAGGCGCCCCGGGGAACGGACCCTTCCTGGGGACCGCTCACATCGCGATGGCCGGATTGCTTTGTGCTCAGGACCCGACGGCGATCTCTCCCGCGGCTTCGGTCGCGGGGGAGGCGCCCTTTGCCTTTGCGGGAATGACCGACATGACGATCATCCCGACCACGAACCAGCCCAGAGCGGCCCAGGAGGCCGAGACCGTGGGCATGGGGACCTTGTAGATCGAGCCGAAAAGCGCGGAGATGACCGTCACCGCCCCCACGACGGAAGCGAGCCAGACGGCCCACCGGCGCGGGTGGTCGGCCAGGCCCCTTACCGCTCCGATGGTCATGAGCAGGTAGACAAGCGCCAAGGCAAAAGGCCCGAAGGTGGCAAGCCAGCTGAACATGGCGGCGTAGTGCGGAGTCTGGGGCAGGGAGAAGAGCCCCGTCCACCACTCGGTCACGCCGATGACTATGGCGTAGACCGCGACCACCAGGGTGGAGGCGCCGACCGGAGTCTTGCGCGTGGCGGAGATGGTGGTGAGGCGCCCGGGCAGGCGGGAATCGCGCGCCATGGCGAAGATCCCTCGCGAGGCCGATACCGAAACCCCGATGTAGACCGCCAGCATGTCCAGTACCACCACCAGCTCGAGTAGGCGGCGGATCCAGTCCGAACCGTAGCCCCCTTGGCTCGGGGGGCTCCCGAGCACGAAGAGAGGGCCGGAGGCGGCCTTGGAGATCTCCTTCAGCGAAAAGTGAAATCCGGCGACCTGGGCGTAGGAGGCCAGGATGTAAAACCCGGCGGCAAGGAGAAGCGCGAAGAGCACCGCGCGCGGGATGTCGCGCTTGGGATGCTCGGTCTCTTCCCCGAGGTTGGCGGCGGTCTCGAATCCGGTGAAGAGCAGCACCCCGTAGAGCACGCCGAAGAGGATGCCTTTCATTCCGGTCGGCGAGGTGGAGGGCGAGAACGCCAAGAGGCTGTTGTGCGAGCCCACCTTGGCGATCACCTTAATGAAGAATACCGTCACCACCAGGAGTGAGATGACCGCCAGGACCAGCTGCGTGCGGGTGGAGAGCGAGACTCCGGCGTACAGCAGGGCGCCGATCCCGATCAGCAGGATCAAGTCCCAGCCGATGGTCGGGATGGGAGCGATGTTGAACTCGGCCTGCAAGGTGTCGTGGATGGTTCCACCGATGAGCACCAGGATCGCCGCGCCCAGGGCGAGGATCCCCCCGTAATATGCGAAGCCGGCTCCGGCTCCGATGCGGGCGCCGAGGCCGTCGGTCACGTAGTCGTACAGCGAGCCGGCCGCGTGGATGCGCCGGGCGTACTCGGAGATGATCCAGCCCAGCCCCAGCACCCCGATGGTCGAGATGACCACCGACAGCGGCGCGGCCGCACCCGCGCCGGTTCCGGATGCGTTTACGCCGACCAGGAGCGGGATGAGGAAGGCGGACGAGAATACCGGGCCCATGAAGCCGACGGACTGCGCCACGGCGTCGGGCAGTCGGAGCTTCTTGTGGCCGCCAAGAACTACGGCGCGCTCAGCCATGGGCGCCGTGCCCGGAGTAGAACATCGCTTTTCCCCCACAATTCGCCGATAGGACCTGCATACCTCTGGCGAGGTTGGAACGATTATAACCATTCGTATCCACACAAGCCGGAGAATGTCGCGCTAATCGTGTGTGCCCGCACGAATTCCGCTCTAGCAGGTGAGAGGGTATTTTGGGGGTCAAAGATCGCGCGCGGGGGCTTGTTTCGGGATACGTCGCGGGGCTCCGTTTATGCCGGCTGGCTCATAAATGAGTAAGTGCGGCGCCCACCCGCCCGAGCGCCTCGGCGAGGTTGGCGGGCGTGGTGGCGAAGTTGAGCCGTGCGTGTCCGTCGCCCCCCGGGCCGAAGGCGGGGCCGTCTGAAAGACCCACGCGGGCGCGGGCCAGAAGAGCCTCGGAGGGGTCGGCGGCGTCCGTGAAGGCCGAGAAGTCGAGCCATGCCAAATAGGTCCCCTCGGGCATGCGGTACCCGATACCCGAGGACTTCGCGAATTCCGCGACGGCGTGGCGGTTCGCGTCGAGTTGGGCGAGCGTGGCGGCAAACCACTCCTGGCCACGTTCCCAGGCGGCGATGGTGCCGATCATGCCCAGGTTTGAGACG
>JAKAOC010000091.1 GCA_021823385.1 Actinomycetes bacterium | reverse complement strand
CGATCTAGCTCGCCGGGAGTCAATCCGGGTGCGACGGTTAGGTCCGCCTCGCGCGCCATGGCCTCGCGGAAAATCGCGTACCCGAGATACGTCGCTGCCGTGAGCAGGTGCATGACCAGCGCGTCGGCATCGGCGGGCAAGCTCCCCTCGCGCTTGTCTTGTTCAAGGTCTTCCCAGCTCCGCTCCAAGCGCGGGAAAAGTCGGTATTCCTCAACGTTGGTGATTGCCAGCAGCGCCTCGAGCTTTATGAACGGTCCGTTCTTTAGTGCCAGTTCAAATACCCGTGCACGTCGTTCCGGAAAGGGCATGCCGCGCGTCTCAAAGAAGACCTCTTCCTTATCCCAAGTGAAGGTTGATATCGCCGCGCGGAGCAATCCCTCCCGCGATCCGAAGTAGCGGTAGATAAGGCCGCGGTTTACGCCGGCTTCGTTGGCCACCTCCTGTAGGTTCAACCCGGCTAGTACGCCGTTGCGTTCAACGAGCCGGAAGGCTGCCTCCAGCAGATCGGTCTCCGATGCGGTCCGGTCTCGCTTGCGTCTTTTATTGTTGTGGTCTGGCTCTGCTTCTTGGGCCAAGGTCGCCATCGATGGCATCGGCTGGCTGGCAGACGACGCCTGAGGTTCACGGGTATCCGTGTCATCCACGTCGTCGCCTCGAAGGTGCGGTACTGACATTACGTTACAAAGAATAGTGGCGCCCCCGGTACCGGGGCCCAGGTCACTTCTCGTGCTGTTTTCGGTGGGCCGGTCCCACCGCCGACTGCAAGCTGTCGACGTGCTGGCCTTCTGCGGGTCGACGGCCGATAGAAACGCGCGCCGCTGTCCCTGCGTCGTCCTACCTTCTCGAGACGGCACACGCAGCGCTCCCCCACGACACGCGCTTTGCGTCCGGGTGCTTTTCTTCAGATCCGCCAGCACCTGTCCTGCCCTGATGTTGGCGCCGTAGCTGCAACCCGGTCCCTTGGCACGAGCGAGTGCCCATGCTTGACACGTACGTATCGTTCTGTTACTATCAAGTCACGATTTGTTACTAACGGAACGCTACGGCTAAAGCATGCCGGGTTGGGGTCCTGCACATCTACGGTGTCGTCCGCAGTCGCGGAGGGCCCATCGATGGCGAAGGCCGAGCGAGGAGGGGCGTCCGCGCCGCGCGGCAAGCAGCGTCGGCCGGTTGACGATACCCAGGAGGAGGGACGATGGGGAGCAATAAAACCGCTAGTGGGGCACTCGCCGGTGTGAGGGTTCTGGACGTTTCTGCAGTCCTCGCTGCGCCCGTTTCAGCCACCATGCTGGGTGACTTCGGTGCCGATGTCGTGAAGGTCGAAGCGCCGGGGGTAGGAGACTTCACGCGCCGCGGCGCCGCGGAGGAAGGGGGGCGGTCACTTGAGTGGGTCCAAGAGGCGAGGAATAAGCGGTCAATCACACTCGACCTACATCATCCCCGTGGTCGGGAGATCCTGACGCAGCTCCTCCCGCACTTCGACGTCCTCGTAACCAACTTCCGACCTCCGACGCTGCGAGCGTGGCGGATTGACCCGGAGACGATACGAGGAGAATTTCCTGACTTGATCGCCCTCTACATCACCGGCTACGGACTGACCGGACCGTATCGCGACCGTGGCGCTTTTGATCGGGTCGCGAGTGCCTTCGCTGGTCTCACTTACGTGAGTGGATTTCCGGAGAGTCCGCCCGTACGTAGCGGCTTCGCCGTCATCGACTACATGGCTGCCTACCTCGCAGCCTTTTCTGTGGTCACCGCCCTATATCACCGGGACGTGCGCAACGGAGGGGGGCAGACCATCGACCTCGCTCTCTACGAGGCTGGATTCCGCGCCAGCGAGGGTGCCCTGCTGCACTACACGGCCAACGGCTCCGTGCGCGAACGAAGTGGCAACCGCAATCCAGACGTTGTCCCGGCCACCGACTTCGTGACGGCTGATGAAAGGCGTGTGGCGATCCACGGCGGAACGCAGAGCCTCTTTGGACGCCTGGCGGCGGTGATGGGGCGCCAGGACCTCCTTGACGACATACGTTTCTCGACTTTCCGTGCGCGAGTCGAGCACCAAGACGAACTCTACGACATCATTGGCGCCTGGGTGTCTACCCAGCGGTGCGATGACCTTATCGACCTGCTCACGGAAGCTGACATCCCGTGCGCTCCGGTCATGAGCATCGCTGACATCGCGTCAAATGCCCACTATCGGGATCGCGAGTCCTTCATGTCTTGGAAGGATGAGGACTACGGCGACCTTTTGATGGTCAGTCCCATCCCGAAAATGAGCGGCACGCCTGGTGTCGTCCACTCGAGTGGCCCCGTTCTCGGAGCCCACAACGAAGAGATCTATGGTTCGCTCCTCGGACTGTCACCGCAGGATCTCCATGCACTTGAGGAACAAGGGGTCATCTAGGCCCACTTCGAGGACCGCTGTTTGCACAGTCGTTCGCTGTAACTATGGGAGGGATCAACGGAATGCCACACCACTCACGTCGAATCGGGCTAAAGCTCAGAGGGGGACCCCTGGCGGCAGTCGCGGCGATGGCGCTCACCGCCGCCGCTTGCGGCACCGCAGCGTCCACAGCCGCCCCGTCAGCGTCCTCGTCGAGTTCAAGCAAGACCTACACGGTCTCGGTTGCCTACTACCCAGGGGCAGTTGTCTCGCTTCCGGCGTTCGTTGCCGCCAATGAGGGATTCTTCGCGAAAAACCACCTGAAGGTCGACCTCGTCCCGATCAAGTCAGGCCCTGCCATGACGGCGGCAGCGGTCAGCGGTAGTGTCACGTTCGTAAACAATTCCTACGACAACCTCGAAGAGGCAATCAGCAAGGGCCTCGGCGTCCGCGCAGTGGTCGGGAATACCGTCGAACCCGCGTTCCAGCTCGTGGTGCGCAAGGGCGTGAGCCTACCGCATCTGGCCAATGGTTACCCCAAGGACCTGCGCGACCTTATGAACATGAAGTGGGGCGTCATTGCGGTCGGTGTCTCTGAGCAGTACATCGACGAGGAACTCCTTGCCGGTGCCGGCTTGAGTCCCAATGGGGTTACCTACGTCGGAGTTGGCCTTCCATCGACTGCGCTGCCCGCGCTGTTAAATGGAAGCGTGGACACCTATCTTTCGATCGCCCCGATGACAAGCATCCTCGTGGATAACCACGAGGGAACGGTAGTCGTCAACTTGGCGGCTGGCCAGGGGCCGGCGGACTTTCGGAACGTCGACTACAACGGATGGTGGACGACGACCACTGAGATCAAGAGCAATCCAGCTGCCGTGCGCGATTTCGCGCTCGCTAACGAGCAGGCCTACTGCTTCTATCGGAATCCGGCGAACCTCAAGAAGGTCACTTCCATCGTCTCGAAGTACGTAAAGGTTCCGCAACTGAACAGTACGCAGTTTGAGCAGATGATCAAGTCCAATCTGCCGGAGTTCGGGGTGAACATCAACTCGGCATCGATCGCAGCGTGGAATCATCTCCTTGACACGAACCACATCCTTTCGAAGCCCTACTCGAGGAGTGCTTTGGTGGCATCGACAGCGCCGAGTTCCTACACATGTCCCTGATGCACCGTCTGCCGACGTTCCGCAACGGCGCCCGTAACGATGGACTAGATGTCGCTGCAGACCTCAGCGACGGTCCAGTGGTCCGTGTTCGAGACCTCCGCGTAACATTCTCCGCGGCGAAGAGCGTCCTGGAGGGGATCGACCTCGATGTGTCCGATGGCGAGTTCGTCGCCATCGTGGGCCACAGCGGTTGCGGGAAGACGACCTTACTCAACGTCGTGGCCGGGCTGGTCCCGGCATCGGGCGGGGACGTGTACGTCTCGGGTCGGGGCCCTCGCGCCGGCCGGAGCGACATCTGCTACCTACTCGCACGGGATGCGCTCCTGCCGTGGCGATCGGTGCTTCGAAACGTCGAGTTCGGTCTCGAATTGGCGGGAATGAACGCGACGGAGCGGCGCTCCATCGCCGCCACGATCTTGCAAGAGGTCGGCCTGGCCGGGTTCGGAGATTACTACCCGTCGGCTCTTTCCCAGGGCATGAGGCAGCGAGCGAGCCTAGCTCGGGGCTTCGCGGTCGATCGCTCTGTCTACTTAATGGATGAGCCCTTCAGCGCGCTCGACGCGGAGACAAGGATGTTGCTACACGGTCAACTGTTGAGGCTATGGGAGAAGCGCCGCCGTGTGGTGCTCTTCGTAACCCACGACATTGCCGAGGCGGTGCTGCTCGCCGATCGCGTAATAGTCCTGGGCGCGGGTCGCATCGTTGCCGACATCCCGATCCCTCTCGAGCGCCCGCGGTCAGCTGAGTCATTGCAGGGAGAAGAGGCCTTCCATGTCCTGTACCGGAACGTGTGGTCGACGCTCACGCTAGCAGGGAGGGACAGCTGATGGCGATCTCGGCGACGGATTCCCGGGTACTCCTCGACGAAGGACGGGCGAGTGACGTGCTCCGGCGAGGCAGCTCCAGTGCTGGCCGGAGTGCCAGGGTCTGGACTGGCCGCGTGCTCCTTGGCGCCGCGTTCCTCGGAGTGTGGCAGGCGGCAGTGTCGCTTGGCCTCGTCAGTGCGGCGTTCGTGAGTACACCGGTGGCGGTCGTGCGAGCCGTTGGCACCGTCGTGATGAGCAGCGGGTTCAGCGGGGCATTCGACGTGACGCTAGAGGAGGTCGTCGTTTCGTTCGTGGCTTCGGCCATCCTCGGTGTGACGAGTGCGATCATCCTCGACAGGATCTCGTGGCTTCGCGAGATCCTGTCGCCGTTCATCACGGGCACTAATGCCATTCCCCGCATCGCTCTGGGGCCGTTGTTTGTACTTTGGTTCGGGATCGGAGCAATGTCGAAGATCGTCCTAGCGTTCTCTCTCGGCTACTTCATCGTGCTACTCGGCACGATGGCCGGATTGGCGAACGTAGACCGGGACATGCTGTTGATGGCCCGGCTTTACGGCGCGAACAACCGACAGCTATTCTTCCGAGTGAGGCTCCCCTGGGCGCTGCCGAGCTTATTTAGCAGCCTGAAACTTTCGCTCATCTACTGCATGGGTGGTGCCATCGTTGGAGAGATGATCGCAGCTAGAGCAGGGCTGGGCGAGCTTCTGCAGACTTACTCCGGGGAGTTCGACATCGCAGAGCTCCTTGCCGTCCTGGTTGTCCTCGTGGCGATCGTTGTTGCGGGAACGGCCTTGCTCAGCGTTGCCGAACGCCACTACCTCCGGTGGGCGAAGGGCACCACGGACGTGCCTGGTGGCGCTATGAGCCGCGACGTGCCGCAAGTGAAGTAGCGAGGAGATGACTATGACGCATGAATTGACCGAGGTGACGGGCGGACTGCAGTTCCCGGAAGGACCTGTGGCGATGCGCGACGGATCAGTCGTGGTGACGGAAATTCGGCGAGGGAGCTTGAGCAGGGTTAAAAAAGACGGGGGAGTATCCGTTATTGCCCAACTCGGCGGCGGCCCAAACGGTGCCGCCGTGGGACCGGACGGAAAGCTGTATGTCTGTAACAATGGCGGTTCTATCTGGCACGAGCATGAAGGGGTAACCATCCCGGGAACGGCCTCGGAAGAGATAAACGTGACTGAGTCGTACAGCGGCGGACGGATCGAGCGAGTCGACCCGTTTACCGGTCGGGCCGAAGTGCTGTTTGACCGATGCGGGGATGCGTCGCTGCGAGCACCGAACGACCTGGTCTTCGACAGGGCGGGGGGCTTCTGGTTCACCGATTACGGAAAGCGGTACATTCGGACCCGCGACCGGACTGGCGTGTATTATGCGCAAAAGCGAGGGGATACGGCGGGCTACGAGGTTTCAGAGGTACTATTCCCGCTGGACAGCCCCAATGGGATCGGCCTCTCCCCTGACGAGCGAACCCTGTACGTTGCTGAGACTGACAGATGCAGGTTGCTCGCATGGGACGTCATTGGGCCCGGACAGCTGGAGCTGAGTGACTATCGGCCGTGGCGCGGCAGACTCCACGCGATGCGCTGTGACGGTTCGATGTTCGATTCCCTCGCCATCGACAGCGCAGGGAACGTCGCGGTGGCAACCATCGGGGCAGGAGGCATCTCCGTGTTCGACACGGAGGGGTCATTGGTCGACTTCGTAGAAACGGGTGATCCGCTTACGACGAACATCTGCTTCGGAGGTGCTGACCTGCGAGATGCATTCATCACGTGCTCAGGGACGGGTCGACTGCTGCACGTCAGGTGGCCACAGCCGGGTCTCGCCTGTGCATTTACGGCCTGATGGGCTCGCGCAACGTCGAATACGCGACCACGGGGCCTTCGGTTCCAGCTCGCCCGTAGCGAATGATCGATCAGCGGCGTCGCTGGCCTCCACGATGGCCTCGCCACCGACGACGTGCTCTCGCTCGTACAGCGCGCTTTGTGTTGTCCCTACCTCGCTAGCGCCAGGGCTTAAAGCGCTACCTGAAATACCACCCAGAGGTAAGCTCGGCCATGACCGACACAAGTGGCCCGCCGCGGAGCCCCCACCAGCTTCTCGCCTTGATGCCCTACGCCGTAGCCCTGGGGATTGAGCTGCATGAGGTCACCGTAACGCTCGTTACGGGCAGTCTGGCCTGGTCCCCCGAACGCTGCACTGCCGGTGGCATCCTGCACGGCGGAGCCATCATGTCGCTCGCGGACACGGTAGGCGGCGTGTGCGCCTTCCTCAACCTTCCCCAAGGCGCCAACACGGCCACCATTGATTCCACCACTCGCCTCTACCGTCCATTGCGGGCCGGAACCTTGAACGCATCTGCACGACCCGTCCACACGGGGCGAACCACCATCGTTGTCGCCACCGATATGACTGACGACGAGGGCCACCTCGTAGCCCAGACCAGCCAAGTCCAAGCCGTCATCACCTGAAAGCTGGCCTCCCCGTGTGAGGAGCTGTCAAGCTCACGGATCGAAGGGTGGAACGACTCGATGCCGGCCGACCCGGGCAGGAGATGCCCGGAAGTTGTGATCAACGAAACCGCACAGGGCAACGATCTTAACTTCGGTGTCCGGCGCTTCGACGTGGCCATGGCAGCGGCCGTGCTCCGGACCGGCGGCGTCCGCGTGGTCGATGAATGCAGACAGGCCTCTTCCGTCCCCTTCAGCGCGATTCGATTGCGTCCAGTCCACGGCCCGATCTTCGCTTGTGCGGGTAGTGGCGTACAGTCCAGTTGGAGCGCTCCTCGTCAGACACTGTTGGGGGCAGGTTTGTTCGGCAAGCGTCGATCTCTCATCCATGGTCACCATCGCCGCCCTAATTCCTCCGATCTGAATTCGGAAATGGTGCGGCTGGTGGGCGCGCTTTCTGCCCGCGGGCAATCTCCTCTCAGCTGGGGCTGGTCGCCAAGCGCCGCCGAGCGCACTGCCGAGTACCGGGACGATCTTTTCGGCCACCTGATCAAGGTCAGCGAGGTGCCTCGCGCCTGGCTGACCCCGGTGTATTTATGACTGGTTTCCGCGGCTACGTGGCGGATGACCGTTATGGGCGCCAGAAGCCGTCAAGTGAGCCCGCTGGCATCGGCTACACCGCGCCGGTTGCCATGAAAGCTCCTGGTCAAAGTCCGCCGGATGAAGGTTTGGAGCCGGAACTTCACCTGAAGGCTTGACAGCGAAGGTCATCTCTATCGATGGGCGGTTCGCTCACCCGGACTGGCTGCCGACGATTGCTTTTGCGTGCCTCATTCCCCTGTGGCATTGTTTTTATAGGAGCGACTAGAAATAATGTTAATGAGGACACGGATTTCAAGGAGCACGAGATGATGAAGAGCGCGCAGGCGTTGGAGGCGATGCTGGGGCACCACGCCGCCCTGGAGGAGGGCGTGTCGCGGCGAGTGGCGACGATCCAGGCAGGGGGTGATGGTGCATCGCTGGCCGAACTTCTTGCCTACATGGCGAGCGAAGTGTTGCCCCATGCCGTCGCCGAGGAGCAGACCATATACAAGGTGGCAGCCGAAAGGGAGGAACTC
>JAKAOC010000090.1 GCA_021823385.1 Actinomycetes bacterium | reverse complement strand
GAATTCTAGGTGTGCCCACCGTAGCAGACAGAATTGCCCAGACCGTGGCCAAAATGTACTTGGAGCCAGAGGTGGAACCAATATTTCACCAAGACTCCTACGGCTATCGGCCCAAGCGATCTGCTCTTGACGCGGTAGAAGTATGCCGGAAAAGGTGCTGGAAGTTCGACTGGGGAGCGCCGGGATAAACCGGCTTAGAGAAGGGACATGAAAACGTCCTACATCGAAGGGCTAGCGACCCACGGTGGCCTCGAGTCATGCGTCGGCGTCCGTGAGGGCGCAGGCGAAGCGTTGACAGAGGGAAACGTAGGCCGGGTCATTGAGCCGCGAAATCCACTTTCCGGGGTGCCGACGCCGTCCCAGTGGGCGGAAGGCAACATCGCTGGCAGCGCTATCGCGAGCTGCCAGCGGACCCTGCGCGGTCAGAGAGCCTGTGCATGCGTTGAGTCTCTAGGCACGAGAACCGGGAGATCCCACGGTTGCCCGTCAGGCAGTGATGGCAGGACGGGCCGCTCGGGGAAGGCGAAAGCCGCACGCCCGAGATGAACGACGGTGGGAAGTCTGACAGCCGTGTAGTACCTGTGAAGTCGACGAACAAGGCCGGGCGACCGGGGGCGGAGTCGGTGGAGGAAAGACGGCTGGCCGAGGGGAACATGGATCAGCAAAACGCGTCCCGGACTCTGAGCCGTGATGATGATGCGTCAAGTGCGCTGGACCGTGTGCGCCAAGCTGCACGGAAGGACAAGAACGCGCGGTTCACCGCGCTGCTGCACCACGTCGACCTGGCTCGCCTCTGGAAGGCCTATGCGGGTATCAACCCGAAGGCTGCCCAGGGAGTCGACCAGATGACGTGGGACGCCTACGGGCAGGATCTCCGAGCCAACCTCGAAGACCTGCTCGGCCGGGTCCACAGCGGCGCCTACCGGGCGAGTCCTTCTCGGAGGGTGTACATACCGAAACCCGACGGGCGGCAACGCCCGCTCGGCATCGCCAGCTTGGAGGACAAGATCGTCCAACGAGCGATGGTGGAGGTGTTGAACGCCATCTACGAGGAGGACTTTCTCGGCTTCTCCTATGGGTTCCGGCCCGGCCGCAGCCCGCATGATGCGCTGGATGCGTTGGCGGTTGGGATCGAAAAGAAGAAGGTGAACTGGATACTCGATGCGGACATTCGTGGCTTTTATGACGCCATCGACCACGAGTGGCTCCGCAAGTTCGTCGAGCATCGGATCGCGGACAAGCGGGTCCTGCGGCTCATCCAGAAATGGTTGAACGCGGGAGTGATCGAGGACGGGTCATGGTCGGCGAGTGAGGAGGGGGCACCTCAAGGAGGTAGTGCGTCCCCCCTGCTCGCGAACGTCTACCTGCACTACGTGTTCGATCTGTGGGCCCGACAATGGCGGAAGCGGCACGCTCACGGGGACGTGATCATCGTGCGGTTCGCTGACGACATCGTCGTTGGGTTTCAACATCGTTCAGACGCCAAGCAGTTCCACGAGGACTTGGTAATGCGTTTCGCCAAGTTCAACCTGGAGCTGCATGCCGAGAAGACCCGCCTGATCGAGTTCGGGCGGTTCGCCGCCGAAAACCGCAGGCGGCACCATCTCGGTCGGCCTGAGACGTTTTCCTTTCTCGGCTTCACCCACATCTGCGGGAAGACGAGGGAGGGACGTTTCGCGTTGCGGCGAAAGACGGTCACGAAGCGGATGACGGCCAAGCTGAAGCAGGTGAAAGCCGAGCTTCGGCGGCGCCGAAATTGGCCCATCCCCGAGCAGGGACAGTGGCTGGGCAGCGTGGTCCGCGGGCATACCGCCTACTACGCAGTGCCAGGCAACATCGCAGCGGTGTCGGCATTCCGCAAGCAAGTCACACGACACTGGTTCAAGGCGCTGCGACGCCGGAGCCAGCGCCACCGGCTGACTTGGGAGCGGATGAGCCGGCTCGAAGCGAGGTGGCTCCCCGCAGCCCGGGTCACGCATCCCTGGCCGAACGTTCGGTTCGACGCCCGTACCCAAGGCAGGAGCCCAGTGCGGTAGTTCCGCTCGCTGGGATCTGTCCGGGGGGCCGCCCGCAAGGGCGGTCCCTACCGGGAATGTTAGACCTTGACGTCCGGGCCTTCTTCGACAGCGTTCCGCATGATCTGCTGCTCAAAGCGGTTGCTCACCACACCGACGAGCGCTGGGTCCTGCTCTACATTGAACGGTGGCTCAGAGCCCCGATGCAGATGCCAGACGGAACCCTTGTCGCTCGGGAGAAGGGAACCCCGCAGGGGTCTCCGATCTCGCCGTTGCTGGCCAACCTGTTCATGCACTATGCGTTCGACCGGTGGATGGTCCGAGAGCATTCGGGCTGCACATTTGAGCGCTATGCCGATGACATCGTTGCCCACTGCGACACAGAGGAACAGGCCCGCAACCTGCGGGCCGCCATCGACGAGCGGCTCGGACCTTTGGGTCTTGAGTTGCACCCCGATAAGACGAGGATCGTGTTCTGCAAGGATGCGAACCGGCCGGGGGAGGCCAAGCACACCAGCTTCGACTTCCTCGGTTACACCTTCCGGGGTCGCCAGGCCCGTGGTCCGAAGGGGCTCTTCGTGAGCTTCTCACCGGCGATCAGTGCCAAGGCGACGAAGGCAAAAGGCCAGCAGATCCGAGCCTGGCACCTCAGTCGTCGTACGGGAACGCACCTGTCCGGCCTTGCTGAGGCGATCAATCCTCAGGTGCGAGGCTGGATCAACTACTACGGAGCCTTCTATCGCTCCGAGTTGTATTCCCTTGCACGGCGCATCGACGAGCATCTCGTCCGATGGGCCATGCAGAAGTTCAAGCGACTCCGGGGTAAGCCGTCGAGGGCATGGGAGTGGCTGGCCGACGTGCGCCAGCGTGCCCCCAAGCTGTTCGCTCATTGGCAGCTTGCCCAGACCACCAACAACCGACCTGCGGGAGCCGTATGACTGGAGACGGTCACGTACGGTTCTGCGAGAGCGGGAGGGGGAAGTTCCCTCCCGCCACTCACCTGAAAGGGGGATGGGGAACCGGGCTCGCAAGAGTACCGCGCCCCTGACTACCAATGTCCGACGTTGACTTCTTTTTTGATCCGGTCTGCCCTTGGGCGTGGACAACGTCGCGCTGGGTCGAGGAGGTGGCGCAAGCGCGAGGTCTCGAGGTGGATTGGCGCTTCATATCGCTGCGGATCGTAAACGAGGATCGCGACTACGAGACGGACTTCCCGCCCGGCTACCCGGAGATCCACGGACTCGGCCTCCGACTGCTCAGGGTTGCTGCCGCGGCGCGCGCTGAGGGAGGCAATGCCGCGGTCGGCCGCCTGTACGGAACTCTTGGCCGGATCATACATAGTGAACGCAGGCGACCGGAGGCCGGCCGGGCCGAGGTGGTTGCCGGGGCCCTGCAGCAGGCAGGCGTGCCGGCCACCCTGTCGGCTGCTTTGGACGATGCGGGCTACGACACCGTGGTTCGCGCGGAGACGAGTCTGGCGCTCGAGCGTGCCGGCCGCGAGGTCGGGACACCCATTATCACCTTCGGCCCACCGGACGGGCCGTCGTTCTTCGGCCCGGTTATTGCGCGCCTACCGCACGGGCAGGAGGCCGTAGAGCTTTGGGAGGCGGTGGAGCGCCTCGCACACTTCCAGGGGTTCGCTGAACTCAAGCGCTCCTTGAGGGATCCGCTACAGGTCCCCTAGCTCAAGATGTCGTCGCCTTACGTCCCCCGCGTCTCAGACGAAGCTCTGCTGCAGCGCCTCCAGCTCCGCGGAGCCGGGGCATAGGTCGTCGAACGGGAGCTCGACCAGCGGGGTCTCGCTGGTGTGGTTAAGCTCGTGCACGTCCGGCACGCTCTCATCCACGAAGAGGAGGCCCGTCGGGATCTCCCCGCGCGCATGAGCCCGGTTTACATAGTGCATGGCGGCTTCGCGATCCGTCGGGTCGTAATCGGCTGGAAGTGTGCGGAATCTCACCAGGCCCCCATCGTGCATGGCAACCATCATGGCGCCATCGCGTGGAAGGTCTGCCACGATCTCGTGCCCCGTGCTTATGAAGTCGGGTTCGATCTCCCGTAGTTCATGCTCGCGGACGTAGCGGTAGCTCTTGGTCGAGCCGTAGTGGTTGTTGAACTGCACACACGGGGATATGACATCGATGAGCGCCAGGCCGCGGTGCTGTGCGGCGGCCTTCAATATCGGAACCAGCTGTTCCTTGTCGCCTGAGAAGCTCCGGGCGACGAAGCTGGCGCCAAGGCTGAGCGCAAGCATGACCGGATCCACAGGTGCGACCGTGTTGGCCTCTCCGTGTTTGGCGGCCGAGCCAATGTCGGCGGACGCCGAAAATTGTCCCTTGGTCAAACCGTAGACGCCGTTGTTCTCGATGACGTAGACCATGTGCACGTTTCGGCGGATGGCATGAACCATGTGCCCTGCGCCGATTGAAAGAGAATCGCCGTCGCCTGAGATGCCGATGTAGAGTACGTCGCGGTTTGCCGCGTTGGCGCCGGTTGCAATGGGGGCCATGCGACCATGGGCGGAGTTGAAGCCATGCGCGGCTGAGTCGAAGTAGGCGGTCGTTTTCGAAGAACAGCCGATGCCGCTCAGCTTGACGACTTTATGGGGCGGGATCGAAAGCTCGAACAAGGTGCGCACGATTGCGGCGGTCACCGAGTCGTGGCCGCATCCCGCGCACAAGGTCGACATCGAGCCTTCGTAGTCGCGGACAGTCAGCCCAATTTCGTTGGTCGGGAGGGCGGCGAGTGGGATGAGCGGCTTGTTGATGGATGGCACCTTTGCTACTCCTGTATCTGGCTGCGGATTCCGTCCGCGACTTGCTCCGCACTCATAGGCAAGCCGCCATAGGAGAGGACCGACGTTAGCCGCCGCGCGTCGCCGTCCGCCTCCAGGATCAGAAGCGAGCGAAGCTGGCCGTCCCGGTTCTGTTCCACAACAAGGCAACGCTCGTGAGCGGCGAGAAAGGCTTTCACTTCGGAGTCGAACGGGAAGCCGCGAACGCGCATGTAGTCGAGCGCCACCCCGTCCTGTTCGAGAAGTTCGAGTGCCTCGATGACCGCTCCCTCGCAGCTACCCATTGTGACGACTCCCGCGATGGCGCCGGCCCTGCTGTGGACTACCGGCTTGGGCAGGTGGTTGGCGGAAGCTGCGACTTTCTTTGCCAGCCTTTCCACCACGTCCGCATAGGCCGCGGCTTCCTCGGTGTACAGACCGTAGCGGTCGTGGCCCGAGCCGCGGGTGAAGTAGGCGCCGTGCTCGGTCAGGCCCGGCAGCGTCCTCGGAGTCACGAACTCGGCGTCTTCATCCCCGTACCGGTAGAAGTGGCCCGCTTCCTCGATCTCGACATCGCTCAATACCCGTCCACGGTCCGGCCGGTAAGCGTCGTCCCAACTCAGCTTGTCGACCACCCAGTCGTTCATCCCGATGTCGAGATCAGAGAGCACCATGACCGGGGTTTGGAAGCGCTCGGCCAGATCGAACGCCTGCACCGCGAACTCGAAGCACTCCTTGGGATCGGCAGGCAGCAGGAGGATGTGCTTGGTGTCACCGTGCGAGGCGTAGGCGCACTCCAAGAGGTCGGCCTGCTGTACCCTCGTCGGCATTCCGGTGGACGGGCCTGTCCGCTGGACGTTGATCACCACTGCCGGGATTTCGGTGTAGTAGGCCAGGCCGAGGAGTTCGTTCATCAACGAGATCCCGGGGCCCGAGGTGGAGGTGAACGACCTCGCGCCCGCCCAGGAGGCCCCCAACACCATGCCCAGTGCCGCCAGCTCGTCTTCGGCTTGCAGGATGACGAAGTCGTTTCGCGTCTCCACACTCCCGTCGGCCAGCGTCACTTTCCGCCGCCGGTAGCGTTCGCAAAGCTTGCGGAAATTCTCCGCCACCGACGTCGCCGGGGTGATGGGGTACCAGGCCGCTACCGTGGCCCCTGCATACAGGCATCCCAGCGCGGTGGCCGTGTTGCCGTCTATGAGGATCTTGTCCTTGGTGCCCACGTCGGACCGGAGGCGGAAGGGCAGTGTCGCCGGAAGATTCGCCTCGGCGTAGTCGTAGCCAAGGCGTAGCGCCTTTTGGTTGGAATCTCGCAGCGCGGTGTTGGCCGAGTATGACTCCTCGAGAAGATCCGCGAGCACTTGCGGTTCGATGCCTATCAGGTAGGACACGGCTCCGGCGTAGGCCACGTTTTTCATCAGGATACGCTCGCGCGGCCCGCTGAAGGCGTCTCCGCACAGCCTGGCCAAGGGTACGCCCAGGAAGTTCACGTCAGCGCGAAGCAGGGTCGCCGGAAGCGGCCAGGTCGAGTCGTAGAGCACGAAGCCGCCTGCGGCAATTTGGCCGATGTCCTCGGCATAGGTCTGGCCGTTCATAGCCACCATCAGGTCGTAGTGCTGCGAGCGTGACGTGTGGCCCCTGCCGTTGACCCGAATCTCGTACCAGGTGGGCAAACCCTGGATGTTTGAGGGGAAGAGGTTCTTCCCCGACACCGGGACCCCCATCCTGAAGATGGCGCGAAGAATGAGATTGTTTGCGCTGGCCGACCCGGTGCCGTTCACGTTTGCGAACTTCACGGCAAAGTCGTTGATGCGAGGCTCGCCTCCGCGAGGGGAATCGTCGGTTTGCGTGGGCGTCAATGTCACAGCAGGACTCCGATGCCCGCGCGGCCTAGGCGGAGGTCGAATTTTTCCATATTCCAGGCCGCAGTAGGACAGCGCTCAGCGCATAGTCCGCAGTGGACGCACAAGTTTTCGTCCTTGACCATGATCCTTCCCGTCTGTGCCAGAGGCTCCGACACGTATAAAGCTTCATCCAGGTTTTCCGCCGCCACGGTGAGCATGGTGCGAAGGTTGGCTTCGGTATCGGCGTCCGGTGCGATGGTCAGGCATGCCACCGGGCAGATGTCGATGCAGGCGTCGCACTCGATGCAAAGCGGTGCGTCGAAGACGGGCTGAACGTCGCAGTTGAGACAGCGTTGAACCTCGCGCATGGTTTGATCGGCCGAGAAGCCGAGTTCCACCTCGAGGCGAAGCTCACTGAAACGCTTTACCAGATCGACGTGTGCCATTTGCTGGCGAGGAGACGGGTTGTAGTCGTTGTGGTAGCTCCACTCGGTCAGGCCCATCTTCTGACTGGTAAGGGCCATCCGCGTTACCGGCCTCTCGCCTATCGGAATGCCTCGGCAATAGTTGTCGATGGAGATCGCCGCCTCGTGCCCGTGCGCGACGGCCCAGATGATGTTCTTTGGCCCAAAGGCGGCGTCGCCACCCGCGAAGACTCCGGGGAGCGTGGTTTGCATGGTGACGGTGTCGACCACCGGCAGCCCGTCTTGGGAGAAGTCGAGGCCAAGATCCCGCTCGATCCAGGGGAATGCGTTTTCCTGGCCTATCGCCAGTATCACGTCGTCGCACGGGAGGAAAACGGTGTCGACCTTGCGCGAGTGCGTCGCGTTCTCGTCCCACTCGAGTACGTCGAACTCCACGCCGACCAAGCGCCCTTCCTCGGTGATGAAGCGCTGCGGCGCATGATTCACGAGGATCTCCACCTGCTCCTCTTCAGCGTCTTCCAACTCCCATGGCGAGGCCTTGAAAAACTGGCGTGGACGCCGAGCCATGATCTTCACATCGGTTCCGCCGATCCTGCGGGCCGTACGGCAGCAGTCCATCGCCGTGTTGCCGACTCCGATTACCAGGACCCGCGAACCTATCGATCCGATGTGGCCGAAAGCCACCGACTTGAGCCAGTCGAGTCCTATGTGGACGTGCTCCGGATCAGCATGGCGGCCCTCGACCGCCAGGTCCTTTCCTTTGGGTGCGCCGCTTCCGATGAAGATCGCATCGTAGCCGTCACGGCCCAAGGCGGCGAGACTTGTGACGGGGGTGCTGTAGCGGACTTCGACCCCCATGTCGACTATGTAGCCGATCTCCTCTTCGAGGACTTGGGCCGGAAGTCTGAACGATGGGATGCTGGTGC
>JAKAOC010000089.1 GCA_021823385.1 Actinomycetes bacterium | reverse complement strand
TCGCCATTTTGCCCTTCCGTCGTGGTGTCGTATGGTTCGGCTAAGTACAACACTATACCCCCGTGGGTATTCCCTTAGTGCCCAAACGGGACTTTGGACCCTGGCCGTCAGGCCCCGAGCGCGGCGCTGATGCGCTTGGCCTCCGCGTCGGCTTCGTCGGAGGAGATGATCAGCTCATCCAGAGGCTGGCCCTCCAGCTCGATCACCACGGCCGCTCGATGCCCGTGAACCGCCACGAACGCCTTGTGCCCAACTCCCATCCAGGTGCCGACCGCCACCACCAAAGGTATCCCGGTGCCGATCCTTATGCCGCTGATTTCGGCGTAGGGGTTCTTTGCGACCCTGACCGCACGGACGGAGCTGGTGGGAAAGCGCAGATTTGACTGAAGGCCCTCGATCTTCTCGAGCGTCGACAGCTCTATGACTAGTTCGTCGCCCTCAATCTGGATGCGTGCCATGCCGCGAATCCTAGTTGCGCCTGGTGGCGCGGGTTAGAGGAAAACGGCCGGCCGGAATCCGGAAAGTCGAGTGATCCGGGAAGGTCTGTGGCGCGGGTGGTGTTGATGCAATTGGATCGCAATTGACAGATGGTTCGCAACAACGTACGCAGGGGTTGCGAAGATGCCCTGGTCGTATGGGATTTTGTGCGATAAGTCTGATTCCTTGTTGCGAATCATTCGCAATAGCCATAGCATTTGTTGGGGCCTAGCAGGAGGGTGCAAGTGGCGGCCGGAGGCAGGCGGTTTTCTTTCGACCTGAATGCACACGAAAAGCGGACGCTTTCGTTCACCTTCGGTGTGGTCCTGCTGCTTCACGTAATCGGCTGGGGCATCATCCTGGCGCTCGTGGTGCCACGCCACTACCACTTTCTCGGCATAGGGATCGCACTCACGGCCTACACGCTGGGAATGCGTCACGCGTTTGACGCCGACCACATCTCCGCCATCGACAACACCACTCGTAAGTTCATGCGGGAAGGCAAGCGGCCCATGAAGGTCGGCCTCTACTTTTCCCTGGGCCACTCCACCGTGGTCTTCCTGCTAGGCGGGATCCTGATCTTCGCGGCCAAGGGGCTCTTCCATCAGGTCGCCAGCCAGAATTCCACGCTGCACGCCTTCGGTGGGCTGGTGGGCACGATTGTCTCGGGGTCTTTCCTTTATCTGATCGCCTTGATCAACCTGGCTGTTCTCGTCGGCATAGTCCGGTCCTACAAGGGGCTGCGCTCCGGCAACTATGACGAGGACGCACTGTCCGCGGTGCTGAACAAGCGAGGGCTATTCTCGCGAGTCTTCTCAAAGCTGCTGGGCGCGATCAAGAAGGAAGGCCACATGTACCCGGTGGGGTTCCTGTTCGGCCTGGGATTCGACACCGCCACCGAGGTCGCCCTGCTGGCTTTCACGGCCGGAGCGGCCTCCACCGGGCTTCCTTTCTACGCAATCCTGGCCTTGCCGATACTTTTCGCTGCGGGGATGACGCTGTTCGATACCCTGGACGGCACTTTCATGAACTTCGCCTACGGATGGGCGTTCTCGTCCGCGGCTCGGAAGATCTTCTACAATTTCACCATCACCGGGCTTTCGATCATGGTCGCCTTCTTCATCGGCACCGTTGAGCTGGGTGCGATCCTCGCCAACGAGCTGCGCCTGAGCGGAGGGGTTTGGAACTTCGTGTCCAACTTCAATATCAACAAGGCCGGCATGTACCTGGTGGCTCTCTTTGTCGTTACCTGGGCGATCGCGGTGGCGGTCTGGAAGCTGGGCAGGTTCGAGGAGAGGCTGCCCGCGCCCGCCCCGGCCCTGGCCGAGTCCTCCGAGCACTCCGCCTGACTCTCGACCCCCGCGGGCGCCCCTTGCGACGTCCCTGGGCTTAGGTCCCGCGCGCGGCTAAATTGGTCCTGGTTGACCAATTCCCGGGAGGCGGCGTTGACGAGCGTAGACGAGGCTCAGACTGGAGAAGCGGGCGGGTCCGTCTACTCCTCACCGGGGCTGGCCTGGAGCATCTTCCTGCTCAGCCTGGTCGGAGTGGCGCTTTCGGCATATCTGTTCTACGCGCATCTGAACACTACGGCTGTGTTGGCGTGCCCGGAGAACGCCACCATCAACTGTGCCAAGGTGACAACCTCGCCGCAGTCCTACTTCCTCGGCATTCCCGTCTCACTTCTGGGCCTGCTCTTTTACGTGGCCTTCTCGGTGGTGAACTTTCCCCGCTTTGCGGCCGGCCGGGCGCTCGGGATCCTGCGCTTCGCCATGGCGCTGGTGGCGCTCGGCTTCGTGCTCTGGCTGGTCTACGCCGAGCTGCTGCTGGTCGGGGCGATCTGCCTCTACTGCACCGGCGTGCACCTGGTGACGCTGTTCATCTTCCTGTTGGTGGTCTACTCCTCGGTGCAGAGCGGGCTCTTTTCGCGCCGCTCCTAGTCGAGGATGGTGGCTCCGCGCTCCGCCAGGCGCGCCAGCATGCGCTTCGAATCACCGGGCTCTACGTCGACCCCTCGTGAGGCGGCGGTGATGACGGTGGTTCTGAGTCCCGACTCCAGCGAGTCCGCCGCGGTGGCTCCCACGCAGTAGTCGGTGGCCAGCCCGCAGATGTAGAGGTGCCTTACCCCCGCGATTGCCAGGAGGCTGCCGAAGGTGGGGGAGGTGGGGTCGGGCTCGAGTGTGGCGGCGAAGGCGGAGTAGTCGTCCCTACCGGGGTCGTACCCTTTGTAGACGACGATGGCGCCCGGGACGGGATCCAGGGCCGGATGGAATTCCCATCCCGGCGTTCCGACAACGCAGTGTGGAGGCCAGGGCCCGCCCTGGCCGACGAAGCTGGCGTGGTCCGACGGGTGGTGGTCCTTGGAGTAATAGACCGGCCTTCCGGAAGCCGCGAAACGGCGGGCGTACTCGTTGGCCGGCTCGACCACCGTGTCGCCGTCGTGCACGGCCAGGCTGCCACCTGGGCAGAAATCCCGTTGCACATCCACTATGACGAGGGCGGCATCGTTCAGGTCTGGCTCGAACTCCATACTTCGAAGATATCGGACCTTGCCGCCTATTTGCCTGGCTTGTTAGTCTCACAGGCCCGGGCTACAGTCGTACGGGTCACGTGCGGACATCGGGAGGCGGGGCGATGGCGGCTGCGGCACTTAGCGGAATCGAGCGCGGCGGAGCTGGGCGTCCCAGCTGGCCGATGGAGCCGGTGGTGCTCGCCGAGCGGGACCGGTTCCTCGAGCGTTTCCTGCCCGCCTATCTGCGGGCCGCCGGCTCGTTCGCCGACGACATTGCCTCATGGAGCCACGTTCCCGCTCTGGTGGCGGTGGTTGCCTCGGGCCGGCTGGGTCCGGACCGGGCTGAGCTCTTCGAGCTGGAAGAGCTTGTGGTGAGACAACGGCGCACCCGTGGCGCCGGCCTGGTCTGCTTCGCGGTGATGCGTCCACCCCTGGGATGGCTGAGGCCGTGGGCCCAGAGGCGGCTTGCCTCCGTCGGGGCGGGTTCGGGAGTCGAGGTGGTGCCGGTCTACGTGCGCCCCGACTACCCCGAGCACTCCGCCGCCCTTGTGCTTGCCCGCCTGGAGGCCGAGCTGCGCACCCGAAGGAGCGCTTAGCACATTTGCCCTCCTCGGGGCGCATCCGCCGCATCCGACGGGGTAGCTTCTTGGCTTATGGCGGGGCGCGCGGGGGAAAAACGGGAGCTCCAACGGCGGAGGGAGATCCTGCGCCGCTTGGCCGAAACCTATCCCGGCAGCGCCCGGCAACTCTGCGAGCTCGAGTTCGCCGACCCCTTCCAACTGTTGGTGGCCACCATCCTCTCGGCTCAGTGCACTGATGAGCGCGTGAACATGGTGACTCGGGATCTCTTCTCCCGCTATCCCTCCGCCGATGCGCTCGCGGCCGCCGACCCGGAGGAGGTGGAACGCATCGTCTATCCAACCGGGTTCTTCCGCGCCAAGGCCGCCAACGTGCTCAAGGTTTCGGCCGCGGTCGCCGAGCGCGGAGGGGAGGTCCCCTCGACCATGGAGGAGCTGGTCCGCCTGCCCGGAGTGGGGCGCAAGACGGCGAACGTGGTGATTTCGGTGGCATTCGGGGAGCCCGGGCTTCCGGTGGACACCCACGTCGTCCGGCTCTCCAAGCGCCTGGGGCTGACGCTGTCGGGAGACCCCGTGAAGATAGAGGCCGAGCTGATGTCCTGGGTGCCGCCGGCCGAGAGCGGCGGCCTCAGCCTGAGACTCATCCTGCACGGGCGGCGGGTGTGCAAGGCGAAGAAGCCCGACTGCGCCTCCTGCGTGCTGGCGGACCTCTGTCCCAGTGTCATAGCGCCCTAAACAGCCCTCCCGGGCCTGCCTCCCTTGGGTATGCTTTGGCCGATCGGCTATCTCCAGGAGGATCGATGGCTCAGGATTGGACGGAGAGTTACGTCGGCTCTCTCCTCGACAAGTATGCGCGCCGCCCCGGGAACCTCGCCCGTCTGATCTTCGATGCGGGTGCTTGGAGGGGCGGCCTCGACTGCCTCGGCCCGGATGGGGAGAGCTCGCATTCGGTGGCGGAGCTCGAGGAGAAGTCCGCCAGCTTGGCCGCCTATCTGGCCGCCAATGGCGTGGCCAAGGGTCAACCCGTGGGGGTGCTTCTCCCCAAAAGCTCCGAGCTGGTGGTGACGGCGTTGGCCATATGGAGGCTGGGCGCCGCCTACGTTCCTCTCTTCACCGCCTTCGGGACCGACGCCATAACCATGCGGGTGACGGACTCGGCGGCGGCCTACGTCGTCACCGACGAGGCGAACTTCGCCAAGGTCGAGATGGCCGCCATCGGCGGCTGCCGTGTTCTCCTGGTCAATGGCGAAGCGCCGGGGACCGAGAGCTGGTCGGCCGCGCTTACGACGGCTCCTATGGAGGGCTATGCGGAGGTCGATCCGCGGGATCCCATAGTGCTTCTATACACCTCGGGCACCACTGGCGCGCCCAAGGGGGTCCCCGTCCCCTTCTCGGCGCTGGCCGGTTTCGAGGCCTACATGACCCTGGGCATCGGATTGCGCGATTCGGACCGCTTCTGGAACCTGGCCGACCCGGGATGGGCCTACGGGCTCTACTACGGCTTGATCGGCCCCATGATGCTCGGGCACCGTATCCTCTATGTCAACCGGCCCTTCGACCCCAATACGGTCGAGGAGATCTGGCGGCGCTACGGGATTACCAACTTCGCCGCTGCGCCCACTGCCTACCGCGCCATGCGGGGCGCCATCGGCGAGCGAAAGGTGCCGGGCGCGCCTTCGGTCATGTCCTCCGCCGGCGAACCGCTCAATCCCGAGGTGATCGCCTGGGCCAAGGCCTCCCTTGGGGTGGAGATTCGAGATCACTACGGCCAGACCGAGTTGGGCATGGTGATAAACAACCACAACGACCTGCGGTTGCGCAACGAGGCGATCCCCGGCTCCATGGGGCAGCCGACGCCGGGAATCCGCGCGGTGGTGGTCGACTCGGACTTCAGGGAGCAGGGCCCCGGAAGCGAGGGGGAGGTGGCCGTCGATGCGGCTTCGTCCCCGCTCTTCTGGTTCCCCGGCTACTACCACGCCCCCGAACGCACCGCGGAGCGGTTCAGTCCCGACCGCCGCTACTACCTGACAGGCGATGTTGCCTCCACCGACGAGGCGGGGAACTTCTTTTTTGCCGGGCGTTCCGACGACGTGATCCTGACCGCTGGATACCGGGTGGGGCCATTCGAGGTGGAGTCGGCAGTGATGTCGCATCCCAAGGTGGCCGAGTGCGCGGTGATCGGGGTGCCCGACGAGCTGCGCGGGGAGTCGATCCGCGCCTATGTGGTCCTGCGGCCGGGCGCGCAGGCGGGGCCGGAGTTGGAGGGTGAGGTTCAAAAGCTGGTGCGGGAGCGCCTGGCCAAGACCTCGTATCCGCGGGAGGTGGTGGTGGTCGAGGAGCTGCCCAAGACGCCCAGTGGCAAGGTGCAGCGCTTCCTGCTGCGCCAGGCGGCTGACGGCTAGGCCGACTTCTGCGCCTTGGTCATCCCGCGGATCGCGCTGGCCAGTGCGCGCTCCACACTGATCAGATGGACGCTCACCGTGTCTGTGGGGTCACGCGACAGCTCGTCTGTGATCCTGCGCAGCCGCGCCTCGATCTCCTCGAGGGCGGTCTGCATCGATGAGAGTTCAGCCTTGACGCCCGCCATGGCAGACACACTATGGCCATTGGCGGCCCGTTGAGCCGGGAATCCGCGCCAAGGCGGCCGATTAGGCTAGGGCGCAAATGCTGAAGACCCTGGACCTGAGAGAGACGGCGGGGGATTACCTGCGCCACCTGCCACGCCCCAAGGCGGCGACTTTCCCGCCTACCGACGTGGTTCGGGAGATCGTAGCGGCCGTGCGGGCAAGGGGTGACGCAGCCCTATTGGAGTACACGGAGCGCTTCGACAAGGTCTCGCTCAGCGAACTCGAGGTCAGCCGTTCCCTGATGCAGGCCGGATACGAGCGGATCCCCACCGAGCTCCGCGAGGCGCTCGAGGTGGCAGGAGAAGCCATCCGGGGCTACTACGAGCTCGAGCTGCACGAAGACCGCGAGTTCCATCACAACGGAGTTGTCGTCCAGCAGCTGACCATCCCCGTGGAGGTGGCGGGCTGCTACGTGCCGGGTGGCAAGGCCAGGTACCCGTCCAGCGTGCTCATGACCGCCATACCCGCGCGAGTTGCAGGCGTGGAGGAGGTCGTTCTCTGCGTTCCCCCCAGGCCGGACGGAACCATCGACGACGCGACGTTGGCCGCCGCCTACATCGCCTCCGTGGATCATCTCTACTCCATCGGCGGCGCCCAGGCGATCGCCGCCATGGCCTATGGCACCGAGACGGTCAAGCGTGCCGACGTGATTGTCGGCCCGGGCAATGTCTACGTCGCCGCCGCCAAGCGCGAGGTGGCCGATGTGGTGGGGATACCCACCTCCTTTGCCGGCCCCAGCGAGGTGGTGGTCGTCGCCGACCGGACGGTTCCCATCGAGTGGGCGGTGATGGATGTAATAGTCCAGGCCGAGCATGGACCCGACGGGCTCGCATGGCTCGTCACCTGGGACCCCGAGGTGGCAGCCGAAGCCGACGCCGTTTGCGAGAGGCTGCTTGCGGAGTCCCCGCGCCGCGCCGAGACCGCCTCCACCTTGACGGAGGGCGGCTATGTGGTGCTGGTGCGCGACTTCCAGCAGGCCGCTGAGGTCTCCAACGCGATCGCGCCGGAGCATCTGGAGCTTCTATCTGCCAACTGCGATGACCTGGTGCCCCTGATCCGCAATGCGGGGGCTGTCTTCGTGGGCCCGCACGCCACTGCCGCCTTCGGCGACTATCTGGCCGGCCCCAGCCACGTTCTTCCCACCTACGGCACCGCACGCTTTGCCTCCGCATTGTCGGTGGTCGACTTCCAGAAGCGTGTGCACGCCATCGAGATCGGTGAGGACGCGGCCAAGCTGCTCGCCGGGCACCTCTCTGCCATCGCGGATGCGGAGGGGCTGTGGGCGCACGCCCGCTCTGCGGAGATGCGGGCGGACCAATGAGCCCGAAGCCGCGCTCCGGCCTGGGTGTGTTCGAGGGCTATCATTCGGCCCAAGTTGCAGCCACGGTGCGCCTGAACACCAACGAGTCGCCCTTCCCGCCGCCGGCCTATCTTCTCAGCCGGTGGAGTGATGCGGTGGCGGACCTTAGCCTCAACCGCTATCCCGATCGCCAGGCGACGATGCTGCGCCGGGCCATCGCGCGCTTCCACAACGTCGAGCCGGAGACGGTCTTCGTCGCCAACGGCTCCAACGAGGTGATCCAGACCATCCTGCTCGCCTATGGGGGCGGCGAGGGCAAGGCGGCCTCCTTCGAGCCGACCTATGCGATGTACGAGACGATCTCACGGGTCACTGCCACTCCGTATGCCGCCATCGAACGCGGTGCGGACCTGCGAATTGATGGCCAGAGGCTGGAGGCGGATCTGTCCGCGTCCGGTGCCTCGGTGATCTTTGTCTGCTCTCCCAACAACCCGACC
>JAKAOC010000088.1 GCA_021823385.1 Actinomycetes bacterium | reverse complement strand
CCGAGGAAGCTGGCCATACAACTCCTCTGTGCCACAACCGGCGAGTTGGTAGACCGGGACGTCAACGCAGCATTGAACCTCCGCGACTGGCCGGGTCATGCCACTTGTGGCTCAGTTGGAGCCACGGCCCCGAAGCCCGGCAGTCCCGCCGGCAGCGGCGGGGGACTCGGCTCCGACGCCGGACTATCCGGCACCGGAGGAGGGGACCTTAGACCTTTGCAGTTCAGCAAGGCCGTTCCCGGTGAGGCCGGAGCCAATCCTGGGAACAGGGGCGGAACCCCGAGAAGGGGTGCAGCGTGAGTGCTCACTATTGCTCACTCGGCTGCAACGGTATGCCTTTGGTGCCGCTTGTCCGATCGCCAAAATTCCGACAAGGTGGTCCGCTTGCGCATCAGGAGCAGGGAGGAGCTGGAGAGTATGGATGCGGCGCCGCATTCCCGAGTTGGCCTGCGACCCTCTGCGGGTCGCTTCTGCGATCGTTCGGGGGCGTGAAGCTGCACAGGGCTGGAGGTCGGTCGGCATTGTTGTCGGTGATCCTTGGGGAATGAAGGGGGAAGATGGAAGCCGGTAGGCGCGATCAGAGGGCGCGTCATCGCGGAGGACGTTCGCAGCACTCTCGCAACCGATGCGGTGGACAGGATTTCGGTCTCGTATGTGCTGGAAGCCCCGTACTGTGGCTGCAGGTCCGAGGTTAAGTAGCGGAGATCGAGCAAAGACTCGATGACAGCCGAGTTGGTCGATGATGCAAGAATCGAGAGTATCGGGGATGGCTGGGTGCGCTTAGTGGAGTCGGACGAAGCCGTGCGGGTCGGGACCCCGCGTGCGCGCACTACCGACGCAATATGGCGACGCGGGGGATAGATATGGGAGGTGGGATGTCGAAGAAACCCGATGCGCGGGTGGAGCGCTTCCTCGCGCTACGAGGTGCATTGCTTGCCCAAGACTGGTCGCGCACCGAGCTGATGGTGGCGATGGCGTCGGTGTGTGACGACTTCCTTGCCGAATTGGCTGATGGCGAGAACGGAGTCGCCCTGCTGGCGCTAGGAGGTTACGGGCGTAGGGAGATGGGCCCCTACTCGGACATGGACGTCCTTCTCTTGCATCGGCCGCGCCTGGACGTCAGCCGCATAACCGAAACTATTTGGTATCCGGTTTGGGACTCCGGGGTCGCGCTTGACTATTCGGTCAGGACGATCTCGCAGGCGATGCAAACTGCCTCGGCGGATCCCCGTGTGCTGATCGGGATGCTGGATGCCAGGTTGGCCTTTGGCTCCGCCTCTCTCCTGGACGCGCTCCGGGAGCGGGTGGAAGGAACCTTCAAGTCGCGCCTTGAACACTACCGCAGCATTTTTCGGACACAGTCCGAACAGCGCCGGCTCGAGTCTGGAGAACTCGCGTTCCTGCTTGAGCCGGATCTCAAGGAGGCTCACGGGGGCTTGCGTGATGTTCTGAACCTTTCACATCTTCAGCGCTTCGACCGTGAGCGTACCGCCGGCCTGGAAGTGCTTTCCGATCACAAGGAATTCCTCCTTCGTATTAGGAACCTGGTCCAAGCTCGCGCGAACCGGGCGCAGAATCGCCTCCTGCTTCAGGACCAGGACTGGGTGGCTGAGGCGGCGGGCTACGCCGACGCGGACGACTTGATGGCGAGGGTCTCGGAGACGGGGCGGTTCGTCTCGAGAGCGTTGGAGGAGATGCTCGCGCCTACAAATCGCGCCCGCTCACGTCCGCGCGCGATCGATCGACGGGATTGGCCCCCGGGTTCCCTCCACGTGCAGGCGGGGCAGCTTAGCCTCGCTGCGTGGGCACTGCCTGCCTTAGACGCCCAAGCGGTTATTACTCTTGCTGCGCTTTCTCTATCGGTTGGGGCGAGGCTTTCTTCCGGCACGCTGGAGATGCTGGCTGATCGATTGCCTGCGCTCGAAGAGTCTTGGGCGCCGGGAACTTTCGCCGCCCTGGTTTCGCTTCTCTCGCACGGGCGCGATTCGATTGAGATGATGGAACGGCTGGATCACTACGGCCTCTTGGACAAGGTGATACCCGAGTGGAGGCTTGTCAGGTATCGTCCTCAACGCAACGCCTACCACACCTACACGGTGGACCGCCACCTGATCGAGGCGGCGGTCGAGGCAGGCGAGCTTAGGCGCGAGGTGAAGCGGCCGGACCTGCTCGTCGTGGGGGCATTGTTGCACGACATAGGGAAAGGGGCGAGCGGCGACCATTCCGAGTCCGGTGCGGAACTTGCACGGGCGATAGCTGATCGGATGGGACTTGGAAAGGCGGACGTGGAGGTGGTCGTGCGTCTGGTTCGGCACCATCTTCTGCTCCCTGACACAGCGACGAGGCGGGACATCGCCGATCGCAAGACCATCCAGATGGTTGCCGAACGAGTGGTGGACGCCACAACTTTGGAGCTACTCCAAGTGCTGGCCGAGGCGGACGGTCGTGCGACCGGCCCGGCGGCTTGGTCGACCTGGAAGGAGAGCCTGATAGACCGGCTCTGCGAACTGACGCTTGCCTACCTGCAAGGAGAGGGCGTTCCCGCAGAACCCGAATTCCCGGGGGAGTTCGAGCGCACGCTCATCGGCGAATTTGACGGCGACCTGTTGGTAGAGGCCAACGGCGACTTGGGGTGGGTGGTGGCCCCTGACCGCCTCGGATTGTTCGCTCGCGTGACTGGGACTCTATCTTTGCTGGGCTTGAGCATCGTGGAGGCGGACGCGTTCTCCGAGTCCGGAGTGGCGATTGAGCGTTTCCGGGTTATTGCGCCCTACGGCAAGGAGATTCGGTGGCAGCGCTTCGAGGCTGAGCTGCGTAATAGTCTCGCTGACGGAGTGCAGCTAGAGCAGAGGCTGGCTGAGCGTGCATTGTCCAACTCGCGGAGGCGAAAGGTGGCCGCTTCGGCCGCGATTACACCTCGGGTGACGATACACGAAGACGCGTCCGTGCGCGCCACCGTCTTTGAGGTGTGCGCTCCGGATTCAGTGGGTCTCCTTCATAGGTTGACGTGCATCTTTGCCAGGTACGGCCTGGATATTGTGCATGCCAAAGTGCTGACTCTAGGAGACGACGTAGTCGACACCTTTTATGTGACTGGCTCGGACGGAGACGCTATCGTCGAGCCCCTAGCCGTGCTCGACGTCAAGGCTGAGCTGGAGAGGGCGCTCGGGGAGGAGTCGGGAGGCGTGTGCTGAGGCGGGCCGCCCGCCGCGGTGGATGTGCGAGGCAAGGATCTATGAGCGAGAAGCTACGGTGGCCCCGGGGTTGGACATGAGCACGCCCTCTTTCGTCATAGAAGTTGGTGACATCGTGCAGCAGCGCACCGACGTGATTGTCAACGCGGCGAACAGCTCCCTGATGGGCGGGGGAGGGGTGGACGGCGCTATCCACGGCCATGGCGGTCCCTCAATCCTTTCAGAGTGCATAGAGAAACGGCGCACCGAGTACCCGGACGGCCTCCCAGCCGGTTATGCAGTGGCCACCACGGGCGGCAATCTGCGGTGCCGCTGGGTGATCCACACTGTTGGTCCTGTCTACCACGCCGACGACCAATTCGGCGTGCTTACCATGTGTTACCAGCGTTCCCTGCTCCTGGCCGATGGGCTGGGCGTGCAATCCATTGCGTTCCCTCTGATTGGCGCAGGTGCCTACGGCTGGCCAGCGGCTACCGCCTGCCGCGCGGCAATACAAGGTGCTATTTCTGGACTTAGAAAAGTGGAAGAAATAGCGGACGTGCATTTTGTTTTGTACAGGGAAGAGCTTGCTGAGATCTTCAGAGCTGAGCTTGAGCGCGCGAAGCTGTAGCACGGGTTCTCGCCATGTGACGGAAGTATTCGGCGCTCGGAGCACCTCCCCGCGGTTACGGCGTCATGCAGCCGGGACGGGTACAAATGTTTTGAGCCGGACCCGGGTATGCGCGGCGTTTGGGCGCGGTCTTCGATTTGGGTGGTAGTCGGTGTAAGCCGGTTTAGGGTGATCGTTCATCCCCTACGTCTGGATAAATGTGCTCAGTTTTCTTCTTTTCGGGGCCCCGTAAAGGGGGCATCTGGTTGATCGATATAGGACAACACTTTTTCAGAGGGGTGGATCTATCGAGGCGTGCTGGGAGGCACTCCGGAACTATGAAGGGCGGGGGACCTTCGTTCATTTACCAGAGGGATTATGCCGGGGTCCTGTCCCGACGACTGGCGTCAAGGGCTGTTCGATAGAGAGCCACGGGCGACCAGAAATCGAGACGGTCGAAACCGGAGGATCGTAGCGTGGGGGGATGCGGCTAGCCCGGTCTAACGAGCCGTGCCATCGCCGATCATCTCGTAGGCGACTCGTGCGGCGAGCTTGGCGGCGTTATTTGTGACGTCGAAGGACGGGTTCAATTCTGCGATCTCCGACAGTATTAGCCGTCGCGAGTGGCGCAACATGCGGATGCACTCCAGTACCACTGCCACCGGCACTCCCAGGGCGGCCGGAGCCGAAACCGCCGGCATTGCCGAGGAGGGTAAGGCATCCAGGTCGACCGTCAAGTAGATGTGTTCGAAGCGTTCGGCGATCTCCTCGAGCAGCTCGCGTGGCAGTTCCTGCATCTGCAGGTCGGTGAGGTAGGTGGCGCCGATCTCGTGTGCGGTGCGGAAAAGGGCGTCGGTGTTGGCCGCTTCGGAGACGCCTAGGCAAAAGTAGTGGAAGGGCGCACTGTCTGACAGGGACAAGTCGGCCATCTGGCGGAATGGGGTGCCGGAGGTGGGCCGGTCCGAGGAGCGCAGGTCGAAATGCGCGTCGATGTTAACCACCGCCAACCTGTCCATGGGCTCCCCCTTGGCCTGCAAGGCGGAACGGATGCCGAGATATGATCCCCAGGCCATCTCGTGACCCCCTCCCAGCACCACCGGCCGGTGGCCGTTCCCGATGAGGGTCGCGACTGCAGCGGACAGTTCCCCTTGGGCCTGCTCGAGCCCGTCCCCGACGCAGGCGACGTCCCCGGCATCATAGAGAGGGTGGGAAAGGTGCGCGGCTAACCCGCCAAGTTGGGCCCGCAAAGCGGCGGGTCCACCTGCGGCGCCTGGTCGGCCGTGGTTGCGCACCACCCCAGCGTCGCAGGCGAAGCCGATCAAGGCGCTGCCCGGTGCAAGCTCCGCTCCATCGTCGGTGGGGATTGATCGCTGATGAAGCCGAACGGCGTCAGGCCCTTCGGCCGAGTCGTCACGTCCGCTCATTCGGGTCTGTGCGGCGGGAATCCTCACGGCGCATGACTCCTTTCACGTAGGTCGAGTGCAGGGGGCTGAAGCCAATGTTGTAACAGAGCTCCGCAGGGCTGTCCACGTCCCACACCGCCATGTCCGCCCTGAGTCCGTCGGTGATGCTGCCGCGGTCGTCGAGCCCGAGGGCGCGCGCGGCATTGGCTGTGGTTCCTCTAAGCGCCTCGGCTGGAGTGAGTGCGAAAAGCAGGCAGGCCATGTTCATTGCCAGGGGGAGGCTTTCCAGCGGCGAGGTGCCGGGATTGTGGTCGGTGGCCACGGCTATCGGCACCCGCGCGGCTCTCAGGGCGGCGACGTCGGGGGCTCGGCCCTCGCGAAGGAAGTAGTAGGCGCCAGGCAGGAGCACCGCCACCGTGCCCGCGCCGGCCAGCTCAGCGATGGTCTCGGTGCCAGAGTATTCGAGGTGATCGGCGCTTGCCGCTCCCATACGGGCGAGAAGGGCGCCGCCTCCGGTTTCCGTAAGCTGGTCAAGGTGCGCCTTTACTGGCAGCCCTAGCCTTTTGGCGGCCATGTAGTAGCTCTCCAGCTCCTCGGCGCTGAAGGCGATTTCCTCGCAGAAGGCGTCGACCGCGTCCACCAACCCCTCGGAGGCAAGGCGGGGGAGCACCTCCTCAGCCATCTCCCGGAGGTAGTCCTGCTTGGACCGCTGGTAGCCGGGCGGTATGGCATGTGCCCCCAGGAACGTGGTGCGTACCTCGGCGATGCCGGTGGCCCCGAGGCGCCGGGCGACTCGTAGGATCTTCTCTTCACTGTCGGCGTCCAGGCCGTAGCCGGACTTGACCTCGACTGTGGTCGCGCCGTGGCCTGACATTCTCTCCAGGCGCGCCCTGGCTCCCTCGAAGAGGGCCTCCTCGTCGGCTGCCCGTGTCGCGGCAACGGTCGAGGCGATCCCACCGCCTCCGCCTGCGATCTCCTCGTAGCGCGTGCCGCCCAGGCGTTCGACGAAGTCGGCTACGCGCTTGCCCGCGTAGACAAGGTGTGTGTGGCAGTCGATCAACCCCGGGGTGACGAGCCGCCCCTCCAGGTCGATTTCTTCGTCCGAAACCAGGCCGGCGGGGAGCTCCGCCTCCGGGCCGTACCAGGCGATGAGCCCGTCTCGGATGTGGATCGCCTGGCCGCGACGATGGACGAAGGTCGAATCGGGCGTGGTGTCACCTATGGCGGCGTGCCGAAGGAGCAGCGATGGTCCGGTCACTGCCTTCCCCGGAGCATTGGCAGGTCGATGCCGGCCTGCTGGGCGGTCTGGATCGCGAGGTCATAGCCCGCATCGGCGTGGCGCATAACCCCGGTGGCGGGGTCGTTGAAGAGCACACGCTCCAGGCGCCTGTCGGCTGCCTCGCTGCCGTCGCAGACTATGACCACCCCGGAGTGCTGGCTGAATCCAATGCCGACGCCTCCTCCGTGATGCATGGAGACCCAAGTGGCTCCACCCGCGACGTTCAGCATCGCGTTCAGGAGTGGCCAGTCGGCTACGGCGTCGGAGCCGTCTGCCATCGCCTCGGTCTCGCGGTTCGGGCTCGCGACCGAGCCGGTGTCGAGGTGGTCTCGTCCTATCACGATCGGTGCCTTCAACTCGCCTCGGCGCACCATCTCGTTGAAGGCAAGTCCCAGGCGGTAGCGATCCTTCACCCCCACCCAGCAGATTCGGGCGGGAAGCCCCTGGAAGTGAATGCGATCGCGGGCCATGTCCAGCCAGTGGTGCAGGTGCGGATCGTCCGGGATGAGCTCCTTCACCTTTTCGTCCGTCCGGTAGATGTCCTCGGGATCGCCGGAGAGGGCGACCCAGCGGAACGGGCCGTATCCCTGGCAGAAGAGGGGACGGATGTATGCGGGCACGAAGCCGGGGAACGAGAAAGCCCGCTGCACGCCCATCTCGAAGGCGACCTGGCGGATGTTGTTGCCGTAGTCGACGGTGGGGATACCTTCGTCGGCGAATCGGACCATGTACTCGACGTGCTCGGCGATGGACCGCCTGGCCGCCGCAATGACGGCTTGCGGGTCCTCGGCCTGCATGTTGCGCCACTTGGCCAGGTCCCATCCCTGGGGAAGGTAGCCGTGCAGCTGGTCGTGCGCACTGGTTTGGTCGGTCACTGCGTCGGGGCGTATCCCTGCTTCGTAGATTTCCTTGATCACGTCCGCCGCGTTGCCGAGCACCGCCACCGAGACCGCCCTGCCCTGCTCGTGGGCGCGGTTGATGACCGCCAGCGCCTCCTCCAGGCTGTGGGCCTCGGTGTCAAGGTATCCGCTCTGCAGACGCATCTCGATACGGGAGGGGTCGCACTCGATGGCGAGCATCGAGAAGCCCGCCATGGTGGCCGCCAGAGGCTGGGCACCACCCATGCCTCCTAGCCCGGCGGTGAGGATCCACCTTCCGGAGGCGTCCCCCCCGAAGTGCTGGTTGGCCATGGCGTAGAAGGTCTCGTAAGTGCCCTGAACGATTCCCTGGCTGCCGATGTAGATCCAGCTCCCGGCGGTCATCTGGCCGTACATCATCAACCCCTTGCGGTCGAGTTCCGCAAAGTAGTCCCAGTTGGACCAGTGAGCGACGATGTTGGAATTGGCGATGAGCACTCGCGGCGCGTCCGCATGGGTGCGGAAGATGCCAACCGGCTTGCCGCTTTGCACCAACAGGGTCTGATCGGGCTGGAGGCGCCGGAGCGAGGCGAGTATCTCGTCGTAACACTCCCATGTGCGGGCCGCCCTCCCAATGCCGCCGTAGACGACCAGATCGGAGGGATGTTCGGCAACCTGGGGATCGAGGTTGTTCTGGATCATGCGGTAAGCGGCCTCGATCTGCCAGTTGGCACAGGAGAGCTCCGTGCCCTTTGGCGCGTGTATCACCCGGTCCGGATCATGACGTGGCCCCTTGGGCCGCTCTTGCACTGTCTTT
>JAKAOC010000087.1 GCA_021823385.1 Actinomycetes bacterium | reverse complement strand
CTCGATCTGCAGGACTATCAGAAAGATGATGAAGTCCTCGATGGCCTGGAAGACGGGCACGGGGATCCGATACCCGACCTGTCCGGCGTACTGCATGCCGTACCAGGCATTCGTCGGCCGCCCGCCACCTTGGAACATCAGCTGCGGCCCCAGGATCCTGCCCAGTGCCCATGCCGAGATCAGCACCGGCGCGACCAGGTCGAAGGCCTTGGCCAGCGAAAGGGATGGGGCGTAGCGGCGCTTGAAGTAGATGGCGGTGGGGATGGCGCCCGCGAGGCCGCCGAACGAGGAGAGCCCGCCGTGCCAGATCAGAGGGATCTGAGCAGGGTACTTGAGGTAGAACGCGATATTGGCCACAACGTGGACCACGCGCGCGCCGATCACGGCGCCCACGATGATCCATATGAAGGCCTTGCCCACCCAATCGTGCGGCTCGCCGGCCTTCTCAAGGCGCTTCTCGAAGTAACGGAAGGCGAAATAGAAGGCGATTGCGAGGCCGATGCCGTAGGTGTGGATCTGCAACGGCCCGATGTGGAAGACCACCGGAATAGGTTTCATCTTCTATTAGAGGGTAGCGCAACCCGGGCCGAAAAGGCGCGGCGTGCGAGTGCAAGGGGAGATGCGCTGATGACGGTGCCGGACGAATTGTTTTCTCTACGCGGCAGGGTGGCGGTGGTTACCGGGGCCTCCAGCGGCATCGGCGAGCATTTCGCCCGGGTCTTGGCCGATGCGGGCGCCAAAGTGGTGGTGGCCGCTCGCCGAGAGGCGAGGATCGCCGCGTTGGCCGACTCGATCGGAGACGGTGCCGCCCACTTTGCCTGCGACGTCACAGATGCGGATCAGGTGGAGGATCTAATGGGCTTCGCGGTTCACCGCTTCGGCTCCCTCGAAGTGGTGGTCAACAACGCAGGGGTGGCGGATCCCCGCCCGGCGCTGGAGGAGCCGGTCGAGCGCTTTCGCGAGGTTGTAGAGACCAACCTGGTTTCGGTCTTCTCCGCCTGCCAGGCCGCCGGGCGCAGGATGGTCGAGTCGGGCTACGGCTCGATCGTGAACGTCGCCTCGGTGCTGGGCCTGGTGGGCTCGGGGCGGATTCCCCAGGCAAGCTATACCGCCTCCAAGGCCGGCGTGGTGAACCTGACCCGCGAGCTTGCTCTGCAGTGGGCAAGCCATGGAGTTCGGGTGAACGCCATCGCGCCCGGGTGGTTCCCGACCGAGATGACCTCGGTGATGTTCGAGGAAGGGCGCGGACTAGCCTTCATCGAGCGCAACACGCCGATGCGCAGGGGAGGCCGCTTGGAGGAGCTTTCAGGAGCCTTGCTTCTGCTCGCCTCCGACGCCAGCAGCTTTATCACCGGCCAGACCATCGTCGTCGACGGAGGCTGGACTATCTCCTGAGTCGACCTCCTTGAGCTTGAGTATGTCGATGCGGTTGGTGTCGCCGGATTGCCGCCCGTGGGAACCCTGGGTGAGCAGCACGAGTTGGGCGTCCGGATCGATTTCGCCGATCACCTCCCGCGTCTTGGTCTCCCATGATGCCTGGTGCGGCTTGATGACATAGGGATCCACTCCGGCGGTGAAAAGCAGGCGCCTGGCGGTCGACTCGAAGGGGCTGAGGGCGATAATGCGGGGATCGGGGCGGAACTTGGCGATGCTTCGCGCCGTAGCTCCGGACTCGGTGGGCGTGACGATGTAGTCCGGCTTCAGCCGCTCCACCGCGGAGAGAACCGAGACCGACACCACTTCGGGGATGCTGGCGGCATCCCTGCGCAGCTGTTCGGACACCCGCTCGCGCGCGGGAAGGAAGGTGGCGTGCTCTTCCGTGTAGAGCGCCACTTTTGCGAGCGTCGCCACCGCCTCGACGGGAAAGCGCCCCATTGCGGACTCCTCGGAAAGCATCACGGCGTCGGTGCCGTCCAGGATGGCATTGGCGACGTCGGTCACCTCGGCGCGGGTAGGACGTGGAGAGTCCAGCATCGACTCCAGCATCTGGGTGGCGGTGATAACCGGCTTTCCGGCGACATTGGCTCTGAAGATCAGATCCTTCTGCACGAGGGGGATCTCCTCGAGCGGCAGTTCGATGCCGAGGTCCCCACGTGCGACCATGATTCCGTCAGCCGCCTTGAGCACGTTGTCGATGTCCTTAAGGGCTGCCGGATGCTCGATCTTGGCGAAGAGGAAGGGGGCAAAGCCATGTTCGGCGGCGATCGCCCTTGCTCTGTGCAGGTCATCCGCGCGCTGGACGAAGGAGATGGAGATGGCGTCCGCCCCTCGCGAGAGGGCAAAGAAGATGAGCTCCGCGTCCTTCTCGGTGAGGGAGGAGATCCCGAGCGTCGCCCCGGGGAGGTTGATCCCCTTGTGCGAAGTGAGCTCGCCTCCGGCGGTTACGGTGGCGGTCAGGATCTCGCCTTCGACCGAGAGCACACGCAATGCGATGAAGCCGTCCGCCAGATAGATGAGCGAACCGGGATGGACGGCGGATGCGAGGCCGGGGAAATCCACGGGAATCACCCCGTCACCACCCTCCCGGGCCGTGTGCGAAGGCGCGACTCGCACTCTCTGATTCGGCTTGAGCACCATGGTGCCCGCTATTTGGCCAATGCGCATCTTGGGGCCGGGCAGGTCCGCCAGGATGGAGATCATCTTTCCGGTATGCCGTTCGGCCCGCCGCACCAGCCCTATGAGACGGACGATCGAGGCGGGGGACCCGTGGGCGAGATTCAGGCGCGCGATGTTCATGCCCGCCTTGGCCATGGCCACTACGGTGTCGATGTTGGCGCTGGCCGGGCCCAGGGTGGCAACTATCTTGGTGCGCTTCTCTCTCGGCAACTCGTCCTCCGGCCCGCGATTACACCCACGAATCTAGCAACGGGGGCAGACCATGGCCATTTGTCCTGCCCCCTACCCCACTGGTGGGGGAGGGCCAAGGCAGGCTTCAGAAGGCGAGGACGAGCTTGCCCTGCTTGGGCAATGCGGCGAAGTCGCCGTAGGCGCGCGGCGCCTCGTCGGCCATGTAGGCGCGCTGAAGGTTGGCCTTCAGGGCTCCGTCGGCCAGGTGGGGAAGGATCCGCTCACTGAACTCGCGGGCGATCTCGCTCTTTTCACCCTGGGAGCGGGGCCTGAGTGTGGATGCCCTGACTATCGCCCGCTTCATCATCAGGAGTCGCAGGTCGAGATCGACTCGGGAGCCCTGTCCGACACCGATTATCACGATCCGGCCCCTCGAGCGGAGCTCCGATAGGCAGGAATGGAACTGCATGCCCCCTATCAGTTCGAGAACAACGTCGAAAGGCCCGTTGCCCAGCACCTCGTCGGGGTGGATGGCCTTGGCCCCCATGCTCTCCAAGTAGGCGCGGCCCTCTTCGCTGCGGGAAGTGCCGAGGGTCTCCGCGCCGGCCAGGACCGCCATGGCCACGGCCGCGGATCCCACGCCGCCACTGGCCCCGCGCACCAGCACCCGCTCGCCAACCGCGAGGCCGGCTTGGGTGAATAGGGCGTCGTAGGCGGTGACGTAGGCCTCCGGAATACCTCCCGCCTCGACCAGGCCGATGCGATCGGGCACGGCGATCACGGAGCTGTAATGGACCGCCAGCAGCTCAGCCTGGGCGGCTCCGCCGACGACCCCCATGACTCTTTTGGCCAGCATGTCCCCAGGAACCAAAGAACCCTGGGCGACGACGGTGCCTGCGAACTCCAGGCCCGGAATGTCCTCGCGGATGCCTGGCGGGGGAGGGTAGCTCCCCGCGGCCTGCATGAGGTCCGCGGCATTGATGCCGGCCCCGGCCACTTTCACCAGGAGCTGCTCATCGCCGAGCTTCGGGTCATCGGTCTCGGCGAAGCGGACCGTGCCGTTCTCGATAAGAACTGCCTTCATTGCGCCTCCTGGTTTCGACGGACCTTTTCGAAGTTAGCCCACCGCCCGGGATGCCGGCGCAGGCCGGCCGCGCGCGGTCAGACCCGGCCGTACTCGACCGGAATGCCGTCCCAGAAGACGCTGGCCTCGATGACCCCGGTCGAGGGGTTGTTCGCCTCGACCACGTTGCCGCCACCGACGTAGATACCGACGTGGTAGATCGGTGAACCGTAGAAGACCAGGTCACCTGGTTGCAGCTGGCCGTAGGAGATCGGCTGCACGTCTGCCGCCTGGGCCGCGGCATTGTGCGGCAGGCTCACTCCGGCCTGGCCCCATGCGTACATGGTCAGTCCCGAACAGTCAAAGGCGTTCGGCCCGGCTGCCGCAAAGACGTACGGATCGCCAAGCTTTGAGAGCGCCACCCTGACCGCGGTTGCGGCCCCTCCGGCGACAGGGGCGCTGACTGGAGGCGTCGTCGCCACCGAGTTCTGTGACCCGGTTGGAGCGTTGTATTGGGCCGTCGGCTGTGCTGTCCGCTGTGCCGCTTGCTGGGCGGTCTGCTGGAGTGCCAGCTGGGCCAGTACCAGCTGTCGGGCTTTGGCGGCAGCCGCGGCAGCTTGGGCAGCTTGGGCCTGCTGGACGAGCTTGGCGATGGTGGAGTTGACCGAGTTCAGCTGGGCCTGGGCCTGCGACTGTGCCGATACCGCCGCAGAGCGGGCGCTTGCCGCCTGGGATACCGCGGCCGAGGCCTTCGTCTGGTCGGCGGCGAGGGTTTTCTCCTGCGACACCAGCTGTTGCGTGGCCGCCTGGAAATTGCTGATCAGGGCCTGCTGCGAGTTGGCCACCGCGCTGGCGTAGACGTCCCGGACGGCGATGTCCGTTGAGGTGCCGCTCAGCACGGCGGTGATCGCCGAGATGTTGCCGCCCTGGGTGTAAAGATTGATGGCCTCGTTGGCCAGCTTGGTCTTGAGGTCCTTGATCTGGGTGCGGGTCGAGTCGATCTTCTGCTTCTCGGCCTGGATCTGTCCGTTGACAGTTTGTAGTTGCAGGTTTGCCTGGTCGTACTGCTCGGAGTAGAAGGCGACCTGGTTATCGAGAGTGCTGATCTTGGCCGCGATCTGAGCCGCCTGGCTTCTCTCGTAGGTGATCTGGTCAGCGCCTGCCGGCGTCGAACCCGCCAGAATCGGAATGGCGCCGAGAGCCGTTGTCCCGGCCAGCAGAGCTACGCTTCTCCAGCCCGGACGCTTCGGTGCCTTGATCTTGGATACGCCCAAAATTCTCTCTTTCACTAACAGGGCGCCCGTACAAGACCTTGGCGCCGGTCGATCCGAGATGAGGCATGGGCCCCAGTGGTAGGTATCGGCCTCCTTGCGTCAACTTCTTAGTTGCGCAATAGCACTCGGACGAGTTTACAGTAAGCAGCCACCGCGCGGCCCCGAATTCCACATTCGTACTTTCACCACGGGGTCGGCGTGAATTAGTCGTGACTTTTTGGCCGGTAGTAAGATTCGGGACCGATGACAACGAACGATGCAAGCACCGAATTCCGGATCGAGCACGATTCCATGGGTGAGGTTCGGGTCCCCCGTGCCGCCAAGTGGCAGGCCCAGACCCAGCGCGCCGTGGAGAACTTCCCGATCTCCGGCCTGACTATTTCCCGCCCGCTCATTTGGGCGTTGGCCAGGATAAAAGCCGCGGCCGCCCTCACCAACGCCGAGCTAGGGGTTCTGGACCCCGAAATCGCTGAAGCAATTGCCTCGGTTGCCGAGGAGGTGGCGAGCGGCGTTTACGACAGCCAGTTCCCGGTGGACGTCTTCCAGACCGGCTCGGGCACCTCTTCGAACATGAACATGAACGAGGTTCTCTCGACGCTGGCCACGGAGCTGCTGGGCGGAACCGTTGTGAAGCCGAACGACCATACCAACGCCTCGCAGTCTTCCAACGACGTCTTCCCATCCTCGATCCATCTGGCCGCCTCTTACGAGATGAGCGAAAGCCTGATTCCAGCCTTGAGGGAGCTGGCGGAGTCGCTGGAGGCCAAGGCGGCCGAGTTCGCCGAGGTGGTCAAGTCGGGCCGGACACACCTGATGGATGCCACTCCGGTCACCCTCGGCCAGGAGTTCTCCGGCTATGCGGCCTCCATCCGCTACGGGATCGAACGGATCGAGGCGTCTCTGCCCCGGGTCGCCGAGCTTCCCCTGGGGGGGACCGCCGTCGGCACCGGGATCAACGCTCCGGCCGACTTCGCGCCGGGGTGCATAGATCGTCTGCGGGAGACCACCGGGCTGCCACTTAGCGAGGCGCGGAACCACTTCGAGGCCCAAGGGTCCCGTGACGCGCTGGTTGAGGCCTCGGGCGTCACCCGCACCATTGCCGTATCCCTCTACAAGATCGCCAACGACCTGCGTCTCATGTCCTCCGGCCCTCGCTGCGGGCTGGGAGAGATCCATCTCCCCGACCTGCAGCCCGGCTCATCCATAATGCCGGGGAAGGTAAACCCGGTGGTTCCCGAGGCGGTGTGCCAGGTAGTGGCCCAGGTGATCGGAAACGACGCTTCGGTGGCCTTCGGCGGTGCGGCGGGCAACCTGGAGTTGAACGTGATGTTGCCTGTGATCGCACGCAACCTCATCGAGTCGATCCTGCTTCTTTCCTCGGTGTCGGTGGCGCTCGCGCATAAGTGCGTGGACGGGATAGTCGCCGACGTAGAGCGGTGCCGTACCTTCGCTCTCTCCTCGCCTTCGGTGGGCACGGCCCTGAATCCCTACATCGGCTACGAGGCGGCTGCCAAGGTGATCAAGAAGTCCCTTGCCGAGGGCAAGGACCTGCGCACTGTGGTGCTGGAGGAGGGCCTGCTCAGCGAGGAGGAAGTCGACCGGGCGCTGGACGTGATGGCGATGACAAGGGGCGGTATCGTCAAGTAGTCTCTGGATATGAACCCGCTCGAGGCACTCCGCTGGATCGCCCGCCTCGAGGAAGAGGATCCCCAGGCGGTGGCGCTTTCGGCGCTCGAGTCGCTCGGGGAGCTGGGCGAGCGTCCCGAGCTCCTTTATGTGGCGGTGCGGCAGCTGCTGCTGGCGCAACCGCGAAACGGCGGCCTCTGGTCGGTGGGCAATCGGCTCCTGCTGGCTCTTGACCGGCACGAGGAGGCGCGCCTGCTCCGCCGTGAGATCTCACGTGACTCCACCCTGGCCGAGTTGCGCGCCATGGCGAATGCGGGAGTCACGCTCTACCTGCTCGATGTGGACCGCGCCTACCGCGCCATTGCCGGACGTCGCGGATCGGAACGCGCGGTCTACTACGACCCCTCCCTCGGCGCGCAGCGCCTTCTCTCGCGTGCGCACGCCGGTGGGGAGTGCGCATTGGTGATCGAACCCTGGTCGTTCTCGGACGGAGGGGCGATCATCTCCCGGGAGCGGATGCAGCTGGCCGAGCGCGCCGTCCTGTCCGGAATCGGAGTGGTTTGCCGGGTTCCGGACGGATTCGAGCTGCCTGCCCGCCTGTTCGAAGCCCAGACACACCTGCTGGCACGCGAGACCGACGGCTGCGCCGAGGATCCCGAGGCGGAGTGCCTGGCGGACCTTTACGGCCTGCCCGCCTTCCGGGCCAACCCGGAGATGGTCACGTACCTTTTCGGTGCCAACCGGGGGCGTTATACCGGTGCAGTGGCGGAAGAGCTCCTGGCGCTTTGATTTCGTCGGCGCGCCTGGCGGCTTCGCGATAGCTTGGCCAGGCGAATAGTGTTCGAGGAGGGGCGATGCCCAGCAGAAGAGACCTGATCCGCATGACCGATGAGGAGGTTGCCTCCTTCCTGGCCGAGCCGCATAACATGGCCGTGGCCACGCGAGGGCCCGGGGACGACATCCACGTGGTCGCCATGTGGTACGGGTTCGTCGGCTCCGACGTCGCCTTTTGGACGTATTCCAAGAGCCAGAAGATGCTCAACCTGCAGCGAACCGGCACCTTGACCGCGCTGGTCGAGGCCGGCGAGAGCTACGACACCCTGCGCGGGGTCGAGCTGGTGGCGGACGCCGAGATCATCACCGATACTGCCCAGGTCTACGAGATCGGCAACTCCATATACGGCCGCTACGGAGGCGTCGCCCAAAGCGAGGAGGCCAAGCGGGCGTATCTCTCCAGCGCGCCCAAACGCTACGGCGTCATCATCCATCCGCGCAAGGTGGTGAGCTGGGACCACCGCAAGCTGGGCGGAGTTTACTAGGAGCCATGACGCGCCCGGGGCGCCGCCGTTCCGCGAACCCTGATCCTCACCTCAGAACGACCTTGCTATCAGCTCCTTCATGATCTCATT
>JAKAOC010000086.1 GCA_021823385.1 Actinomycetes bacterium | reverse complement strand
TCTCATGCGCTTCAGGTCGTTCTGCACCACCGCAAGGACGGCGCCAACCACCAGCGTCAGGGCGGCAAGAGCCCAGATGATGGGCTGCCAGTCAAGGCGAAGGGTGGGGAAGGCCGAAACCAAAATCCGAAGCAGCCCCGCGAAGCCGGCGGCCTTGGCAGCTGCCGCCATGTATCCCACCGACGCCGACGGCGACCCCTGGTAGACGTCGGGCGTCCAGAGGTGGAACGGGACGGCCGCGACCTTGAAGGCCAGGCCCACGATAAGGAGGGCCATCCCCGCCAGCAGCACACCGTTTGCGGTGATGGTGTTAGAGGCGAGGAAGCCTGCGATCTTGGCGATGTTGGTGGATCCCGTGGCACCGTAGGTGAGGGCGATGCCGTAGAGGAAGAGCGCGGAAGAGAAACCGCCGAGGACGAAATACTTGAGGCCAGCCTCCCCGGAAGCGGTCGAGCGCTTCTCGAAGCCCGCCAGCACGTAGAGGGCGATCGAAAGGATCTCGAGCCCCAGGAAGATCACGATCAGATCTCCGGCGCTCGCAAGAAGCATGGCGCCCGTCGCCGAGAGCAGGAGAAGGCCCTGGAACTCGCCTGTGCCGAAGCGACCCTCGGACAGATAGGCCGAGCCGAGAAGCGTGCCCATGAATGTAGTGGCTGAAATGGTCACCAGCAGGAAGACGGCAAAACCGTCGATGGTGATCGAGGAGGCGATCGCCCTATACGCCCCATGTTCCGTGAAATTCGCCCACATGGTCGCTGAATCGGCGAAGGCAAGCAGGGCCGTCAACGCAGCCAGCACCGAAGGGGTCCGGGTGCCGCGTGTCGAGGGGAAGAGTGAGGTGGTAAGCATGACCACCAGCGCCCCGACCACGAGGATAATTTCCGGGCCGATCGCCTTGTAGGAGATGGTCGGGAAGGTGATCGCCGGTCCGGTGGCGATCGCTGCCAATAGGTGCTCCATGTGAGCCTCAGTTCCTTCCTGTTTGGACGTGCGCAGCCGCAGAGGGGCCCGGCTGGGCCGCCTGGACATGGGCGACAAGGGCGTCCACTGTCGGGCTTATGCGCGAGAGAATCGGCTGCGGATAAACCCCGAGCGCTATCACGATCACGATGAGCGGGACCAGCACCAGGATCTGCGGCCGCTTAAGGTCGACCGCCCGCTCCTCCGGAATGAGGCCCGGCTCCTTCGGGGTCCCGTGGAAGACCCTCTGATAAGCCCAGAGCATGTAAACCGCGCCTATGACAACGCCGGAGGTACCCACAACCGCCCACCAGCGGTGAGTCGAAAAACCGCCAACGAGGATCAGGAACTCGCCCACGAAACCGGACAGGCCCGGAAGCCCGATCGACGACATGACGAACAACGTAAATATGCCGGCCAACACCGGGGCACGGGACTGCAGCCCTCCCAGGGAATCCATATCGAAGGCCCTGGTGGAATAAAAGAGGTAGCCGACCAGGAGGAAGAGCGCCGCGGTGTACACCCCGTGGTTGATCATCTGCAGCACCCCGCCTGCCACTCCTGCGCGGCTCAGGCCGAAGATGCCGAGCACGATGAAGCCCATGTGGCTGAGGGATGAGTACGCCAGCATCCTTTTGATATCGGTCTCCGCCGCTGCGACAATGCCACCGTAGATGATTCCGATCACCGCCAGGGTGAGCAGGAGCGGCCCGAAAGTCACAACCGCACGGGGGAAAAGCGTGAAGTCAAAGCGCAGAATTCCGTATGTGCCGAGCTTGGCCATGATGGCCGCCAGCACCACTACTCCCGCTGTCGGCGCCTGTCTATAGGCGTCCGGCGACCAGGTATGGAAGGGAAAGATCGGCGCCTTGACCGCGAAGGCGGCCGTGAAGGCAAGGAAGAGCCAGTCCTCGGTGGTGGAGGAAAGATGGGTGTGCGCCAGCTGGGAGATGTTGAAGGTCACCACGCCAGTCTGGCTGTCGTGGATGAAGACCAGCGACAGCATTCCCACCAGGAGAAGTGCGGATCCTAGGAATGTATAAACGAAAAACTTGATGGCCGCCGCCCCGCCGCGCTCGTAGCCCCAGGACCCGATGAGGAAGTAGGTCGGGATGAGGGTCAGCTCGAAGGTGACGAAGAAGGCGAACAGGTCCAAGCTGGCAAAGCTGCCCATGCAGGCCGCCTCGAGCAGGAGCATCCAGGCCGCGAAGGAATGAGTGTTCACCTTTTCCTTGGCGCCCAGCAACGCCAGCGGGAAGATGATCGCGGTAAGGACTACCAGAAAAATTGAGATGCCGTCGACACCAAGCCGCCAGGAGATCCCAAAGGTGGGTATCCAGTTGTACGAGGAGACGCCCTGGTATCCGGCCACTCCGGGCTTGAACTGGACCGCAAGAACGATGGCCAGCACCGCCTCCACGACCGAGACGGCAATCGCCAGCGGATAGACCGCCTTGCCCCGCGCACTCTTGGGAATCAGGGCCGCCACCAGCGCCGCGATAGCGGGCAGCAGGACCAGCACTTGAAGCTCAGAACTCAATTTCCACCACCGCTATCCATCCAAAGAACTCAAGTGCACCCATTAGAAGCTCGCCCTTGTGAGAACGAATCCGAGAATCAGTACCACCCCGAAGGTGATCACCAGAGCGTAGGAGCGGACGTATCCGCTCTGCAGTTTGCGAACCTGCCCGGCGGTAACCGCCACCAGCGTTCCAGTGCCTTTGACCGCTCCGTCGATCACCGCGTTGTCCACAACCGTGTTGGCTGAGTGGGCAAGAACCTGAGATCCACCGGAGAACACCTTGTCCAGGAACATGTCGATACCCCACGCTTTGGCGAGGAACCGGGGTTCCAGAGATGGGTTCTCAGACCGCGAGGCCCATGCCCGCCACGCCAGCAGGATGCCGATTATCGCAAAGACCGCATCGCCCGCCTCCAAGATCACCCTGGTGCCGGTGCCGAAGCCAAGAGCCGCCTGCGCTGAACCGAAGACCGGAGTGAGCCAGTTGGTCAGGAAGTCCGTCGAGGAGCTGAAGCCCAGGTTGAGGACGCCCGCGATCACCGAAGCGACAGCCAGCACCACGAGTGGCACGGTCATCACCGCCGGTGACTCATGGGGCTCCGGATGGTGATCGGAGCCGGCGAGCGCCTTGGCATAGCGCGCGTCGCCGAAGAAGACCAGATAGACCTCGCGGCCCATGTAGTAAGCGGTTAGCACCGCGGTCAGTGCGCCAAGAGCCCAAAGCCACGGGGACTTGGTATACGCGCCCAGTAGGACGTCCCCTTTGGAGAAGAACCCGGAGAAGGGGGGCAGGCCGGCAATGGAAAGCCAAGCGATGATAAAGGTGAAGCCGGTGATCGGCATCAGCTTGTAGAGCCTGCCCATCTTCTTGATGTCCTGCTCATCATGAAGCGAGTGGATGACCGAGCCGGCCCCGAGGAAGAGGAGCCCTTTGTAAAAGGCGTGGGTGATCATCAGGAAGATCGCCGCCACGTAGGCCCCCGATCCAATACCGAGGAACATGTACCCCAGCTGGGAGACCGTCGAGTAGGCGAGCACCTTCTTTATGTCGTTCTGGCTTGTGGCCGCGGCTGCAGCGACGAAGGCGGTAACCACGCCGAAGATCGCGATCACAGTCCCGGCCTCCGGCGAGAGGTGAAGTATGGGGGAGATGCGGGCCATCAGGTAGACACCCGCCGTGACCATCGTGGCGGCATGGATAAGCGCGGAAACCGGGGTCGGGCCCTCCATGGCATCCACCAGCCAGACAAAGAGCGGGATCTGCGCCGACTTGCCGGCTGCACCGAGGAAGAAGAGTAAAGCGATGGCCGTGGCATCCGTTGAGGAGATCGCCCCGTGATGCGCAGCGCTGAACGCGCCCGTGTAGGTCAAGGTCCCGGTGACTTTGAAGAGCAGGAACATGCCGACCATGTAGCCGAAGTCGCCGATTCGGTTGACGATAAAGGCCTTCTTACCCGCCGAAGCCGCCGTGTTCCGATGGAACCAGAAGGAGATCAGCCAGTAGGAGCAGGCCCCCACTCCTTCCCAACCGAGGAAGGTCAGGACGAAGTTGTTGGCGAGAACCAGGGTCAACATCGAGAAGACGAAGAGATTCAGGTAGACGAAGAAGGTCCTGAACCGCGGGTCGTGGTCCATGTAGCCGATGGAGTAGGCGTGAATCAGCGTGGCGACGCCCGTAACGAAGAGGATCATCGCCGCCGACAGGGGATCCAGATAAAAACCCCAGGAGATCTTCAGTCCGGCCACCTGGAACCAGGTGAAGAGATCGCCCGTCTGCACGCGCGGGGCAGCGAGGGATAACAGGTGCAGGTACTCGACGATGGCGATAACGAAGGCGCCGCCGACCATCGCCGTCGCCAGCCACCCGACTAGTCGCTTGGGCAGGTAGCGCCCGAACAGCAGGTTGATGGCGAAGCCGAGGAGCGGTAGCCCCGGTATCAGAAAGACAAGTCCCCGCATGCTAACCCTTCAAGATGTGTAGATCGTCGGCGGTCGCGCCCAGGCGCCGGCGGAAGATGGAGACGATGATGCCAAGACCGACGACTACCTCCGCTGCCGCCACGACGAGCACGAAGAACACCATCACCTGGCCGGCCACGTCTCCCAGCATCCGCGAGAATGTAACAAAGGTCAGGTTGACCGCGTTCAGCATCATCTCGATGCACATGAACATCACTATGACGTTTCGCCTGACCAGCACGCCGATTATGCCCAGCGAGAAGAGCACCGCCGCCAGGATCAGGTACCAGCTTCCGGGGACGCTCACCTGTCCACCGCCTTTCCTTGGAACGTTTCGGAGTTCTCCTCCTCGGCATTGGCCGTGACCACGCGCCGTGCAAGATATACCGCGGCCAGCACCGCAATGACCAGCAGGACCGCCGTCGCTTCGAACGGCAGCAGATAAGCGGAGAAGACCTCGGCCGCGATCTTTTGAACGTTGTTGTAGGAGTTGCCCACCGGCGCGTTCGCCGCGTGGGCGCCGGTCGCCCAGGTGGTCCTGGCCAAGAGGAGGACCTCGGCCAAGCCGACGACGCCGGCTACGGCCGCGAGCGGCCGTTGACCACGCAGGGATTCACGGCCGAAGACCTCTCGCCTGTCCACGCCGAGCAGCATGATGACGAACAGAAAGAGAACGACGATCGCACCCGCGTAGACGATGACCTGCACCGCCGCCAGGAACTGGGCGTCCTGCTCGATGAAGAGGATCGCTATGCCGAACATGGTGAGCACCAGCGAGAGCGCCGAGTGCACCGGGTTCCGCGAGGTGATCACCCCGAAGGCGCCCGCGAGCACGATTAGCGCAGCCGCCACGAATGTGATGAGGTCCGGCTTGGCGATTGCCGCCGCAAACATGGAAGGCTCCATCACCGGACCCTCCCGCCCGCCTTGCGCGGAATCCGATCGGCCTTCACTACGCGAATCATGAACTCTGGCGACGCCTTCTCGGGCGGAAGATCGCTCTGCCCGCGCTCAGGCGCGCGCGTCCCGTATCCGAGCTCATTCGACCAATGGACCACACCTTCGTAGTCAGGGTCGCCGGAAGGCGAAGTTGCCCGCATCCAGCCGGAACTCAGGTCGTCGTCGCCGTCGTGCCAGTCCTCCCAAGGCATCCGGCGCGCCTTGCCCTCGTCGTCGACCACCAGTTCCGCCTTCGTGTAGATGGCATCCTCTCGCGATGTGAAAGAGAACTCGAAGAGCTTGGACTCGGTTATCGCCTCGGTCGGGCACGCCTCCACGCAGAGATCACAATGGATGCACCGCAGGAAATTGATCTCGTAGACAAAGCCGTAGCGCTCGCCCGGCGAGACCGGATCCTCGATGGGATTATCCTTCCCTCGCACGTAGATACAGCCCACGGGGCACACGCCGGCGCACAGCTCGCAGCCGATGCACTTCTCCATGCCGTCCTCGTACCTGTTGAGCACGTGGCGGCCGTGGAAGCGTGGCGGCTTCGGCCGCTTCTCTTTCGGATACTCGGTAGTGATCCGGGGCTCGGCCAGCTGCTTGAACGTGACCTTGAACCCCTTTAAGCCGTCAAGTACACCCATTCGGCATCAATCTCCCTCTGGGCGGATCGGCTCCGCCGCCGGTAGCTTGCGGAAGGTCATGATGACCTCGGCCTCGGAGCCGGTCTCGCGGCCGATGGTGATCGCCCGATAGAGGACTGCACCAGCCGCGGCGAAGATGACGAAGAGGACCAGGCCATAGACCCGGCTCACCTGCATCCCCGCGACCACCAGCAGCCAGGCCAGCGCAACGGGAATGAGCAGCTTCCAGCCCAGGTCCATCAACTGGTCGTAGCGGAGGCGCGGCAATGCAGCTCGCACCCACACGTAGAAGAACAGGAACGCCCCCGTCTTGATCAAGAACCACAGGATCGGCCAGATGAACGACGGCCCGCCCAGGTTGGGTCCGTCCGGTCCACCCAGGAAGAGTGTGACTATCACGGCCGACATTGTGATGGCGTTCATGAATTCCGACAGGAAGAAAAGGGCGAAGCGGATCGAAGAGTACTCGGTCACGTACCCGCCCACCAGCTCCTGCTCGGCTTCGGTAAGGTCGAACGGTGGCCGGTTCAGCTCGGCGGTTGCGGCCACCAGGAAGATCAGGAACGGGACCACTCCGAGGCGGAGGATGTTCCACTGCGGAAAGATGTGGAAGAACGAGCCAGCCTGGGAGGTGACGATGGCTCTGGTGCTCAGGGATCCGGTCAGAAGCACCACTGCCGCCACCGATAGGCCCATGGCCGCCTCGTAGGAGACCATCTGTGCCGAGGCGCGCACCGAGCCGAGAAGCGGATACTTGGAGCCCGAAGACCAACCTGCCAGCATGGTTCCGTAGACCGAGATGGAAGACATGGCCAGCAGCAGCAGGATCCCTATGGGGGGATCGGCAACCTGCAGCTGCACCGTATGCCCGAAGATGTGGACGACGCCGCCCACAGGAATGATCGTGAATGCGACCAGGGCCGGCACCAGGACCAAATACGGCGCGAGTTTGAAGGCGAAGCGGTCCGCCTTGTCCGGGATCAGGTCCTCCTTGAAGAAGAGCTTGATGCCGTCCGCCAGCGTCTGCATCAGGCCCCAAGGACCCGCCCGGTTGGGCCCGATGCGGTTCTGCATATCCGAAATCAGCTTGCGCTCGAACCAAATCACGAGCATCACCGCGACCATCAACGCCGCGAAGGCGACCAGCACCTTCACCAAGACGATGATGACCACGCCAATCGAGATATGGCCGAGAAAGAGCGGGTCCTGACCCATCAGTTACTCCCCACTTTCACGTGCGTGGCCCAAGTGCCTGACTTGACCAGCAAAAGAAGGTTGGCCCCGTCGCCCAGCCTTCCTAGAACCACCCCGTCAGGCAGAGATTTGTCGGACTTGGCGACCACCGCCACCTCCTCGCCGTGGTCTCCTCGCAGCTTGACCTCCGAGCCATCACTTTTGCCGATGGCCTCGAGAGTGGCGGGGGCTACCCGGATTTCCGCCTGGGCGGTCAGCTTCGAAAGGATGGGTGCCGCCGCCAGCTGGGCGGTGGGACGGTATAGGCGCCTTGTCAGGAGCAACCGCAGCCGCCCGTCGGCAGCCACGCTCACCGCGGCCGGATCGATGGAAATCTCGGGAAGCTGCAACCGAGGCGATGCCGGCGTTTCGGCTCCCGCCTCCACCGCCACAGCTGCCACCTCGGTGGCAAACGGCTTGGCGGGGCCCTGGTGATACGGAGCAACCAGCCCGGGGGTCGCTATCGGATCCAGCCTCCGAGGGCGCGCTCCTATCGAGATCGCTTTGCGCTCCAGCGGCACCACCAGCCCGTCCGGATAACGATCCGAAGCAAGCTCGGCGTAGGCCAGCCCCCGGTAAAGGGGGAGCTCCCGCGCCATCTCCGCGAAGATCTCCTCGGGCGCCGTCGCGCCGGAGGGCCTGCCAAGCTCGCGGCCGATCTCGGCGGCAATCAAATAGTCGGGCTTGGATTGCCCCTTTGGCACGATGGCCCGTCCGAGTCGGGTGACCCTGCCTTCGAAGTTCGTGGTCGTCCCGGCCGTTTCTCCATAGGCGGCGAGTGGCAGGAGCACGTCTGCGTAGGGCGCAGCGCCGCTCTCGAATGAGTCGATCAAAACGACGGTGGCATTCTCCAGAGCGGACTTCACCAAGGCCGTGTCCGGCATTTCGGACAGCGGGTCGGCTCCAAGAAGGAAGAGGAGCATGGGCTCATCCGCGGCGCGCGCAATGATTTCGCGGGCAT
>JAKAOC010000085.1 GCA_021823385.1 Actinomycetes bacterium | reverse complement strand
TGAGCACGGGACCATGATGATGATGATGATGACTTCGGTCGTCCTCGGTCCGTTCGGTAACTACGTGGTGCCCCTGATGATCGGCACCAAGCGTGTGGCCTTCCCGCGCTTGGAGGCCCTCTCGTTCTGGTTCACCCCGATCTCCTACTTCATCCTGCTCTCCGGCCTGTGGCAGGGCGGCTTCCAGTCCGGTTGGACTGGCTATGCCCCGCTCTCGGTCCAGCAGGGTGTTGGACAGGACACCTATATCCTGGGCTTCGGCCTGCAGGGCCTCTCGATGGTCTGTGCCTCGACCAACATCGTGGCCACGATCATCAACTACAGGGCGCCCGGTATGTCCTGGAGCAGGCTCCCGGTCATGGGATGGTCGATGCTCTCGCTCGGCTTCACCATGATCCTCTCGATTCCAGTGCTGATAGATGGTCTCTATGTGCTGGCGCTTGACCGCACGGCCCAGACGGCGCTCTTGTACTCGGGGCATGGGGGGTCCTCGTTCCTGTGGGAGAACCTCTTCTGGTTCTTCGGCCATCCAGAGGTGTACTTATTGGCGATACCCGGGTTCGGCTTAGTCGCTGAGATCATTCCGGTCTTTGCCCGCAAACCGGTATTCGCCTATAAAACATCCGCGGCGGGCTTCATAGGTCTGGCCATCCTTAGCTTCTTCGTGTGGCAGCACCACCTCTTCCAGAGCGGTATGAACCCGGACATGCGTCCACTGTTCATGCTCACGACAGAGCTGATCTCAATACCGACAGGCTTCATCTACCTGGTGGGCATGGGAACCCTTTGGAGGGCTCGAATCCGGCTGACCACCCCGATGCTGTTCATGCTCGGAGTGTATTTCAACTTCCTCTTCGGTGGTTTGACCGGGGTTTACGTCTCCGACGTGCCGATCAATGTCACCGTCCACGGAAGCTTCTTCGTCATGGCCCACTTCCACTACACGATCATGGGTGGTGTCATCTTCGCCTTCTTTGGGGCGATCTATTATTGGACTCCGCTTGTGACCGGTTACCAGCTTTCCGAGAAGCTGGGGAAGATTCACTTCTGGACCATGATTGTCTTCTTCAACTCCACCTTCATGCCGCTCTTTGCGGTTGGTTTGTTGGGCCAGCCTCGCCGAGTGTTCGAGTACGCTCACCGGCTGCAGTTCCTGAACCAGTGGGTGTCGGTCTCCTCATACCTGCTCGGTGCTTCGTTGCTATTCTTCGCGATTACCTTCGTCTGGCAGCTCGCGGTTACGCGTACGCCTACGGTGAGGAATCCGTGGGGTTCGCGGAGCCTCGAGTGGTTTGTCGAGTCCTATCCGCCGCCCGCCCACAACTTCAAGCGCGTTCCGGTCGTGTTGTCCTGGCCCTATGAGTATGGCGATGCCAACGCCCTGCCCGTAGCGGACATTGTCAACGAGACCAAGGACCTCGACCCGGTAGGGAGGGCTTAAATGAGCGAAATAACTGAGGACAGGCCTGCGGTAGACGAGGAGCAGCTTTACCACGAGGCGGCGCTTGGCTCGCTTTGGTGGGGTTCGAGGATATCGATAGCGCTGACGATCACGGCCTTTGGTGGATTGATCTTCGCCTATTTCTACCTGCGCTCGCTGAACTCCAATGGCTTATGGGATCCGCACCATCAGACGGCTTCCGTCCTGCTTGGCTCGCTGATCCTCGCATCCGTGGCCGGAAGTGCCATCATCCAGACGGTCGGGTCCATGCGCTTGCGTCGCGGCTCCACGATCGACTGGCTAGTGGCCGGCTCGGTGTCCCTCGGGTTGGGTGTGTTGGCCGCCGGCTTCCAGATTTGGGAGTTGACCAGGCTCAACTTCTACCCGGGAGCTTCGGGTTACGGCGGGGTCTTCGTCGCTTTCGCGCCTGTCTACTCCTTCATCATCCTGGGCCATATGTATTGGCTCGAGACGTTGCTTGTGCGGCTGGTGCGCAATCGCGCAGTGCTGGACGGTGACGGCGGAGTCGGCATCTCGCGTCAGCCGAAGGCGGAGAACTTCAGGGCCAACGTCGAGGGCTTGACGTATGCGTGGAATGCGCTGGCCGTCATGTCGGTTGTGTTCTTCATACTCTTCTACGTTCTGTAGCCAGTGATCCGGGGTGGGTCACCTCCCCGGATCCAAGAAAGGATTGCTATGTTTCTTGGCCTGGTCCAGAACTCGCCGGCAGGCGGAGTGCTCACGATGGTGGTGCCGCTGGGCATCTTCGTCGGGTTGCTGTTTTGGGGGTTCTTCCAGAGGAAGAGGTTCAACTAGCGATAGTTGGTCTTGCTGGGCCGTTCCGGTTTCGACCGGGGCGGCCCTTCCGCTTTTAACGGGTTGGTAAGGTGGTTCCCTCGCCGTCGCAGCATTCCCACGGCTCCCGCCGTCTCCTCGTTGTATGAGTGCGCCGCAGTACCCCGCAACCGGGCGAAGCTGGTGGAGTCGTGCGTTTTGGTGCGCCTAAGCGAGGCGCTAGCGCTGACGGTTCTTTGGCTCCTCTGGTCTTTCGAGCTGGGACAGGGTGATTGATTTCGGCTCCGGCGATGGCGGTTGCCCATTCCTGTCTACGATCTGGGGGGCCGATCTATCGGCAGGTTCAGGTGAAGGGGTGCAACGCAGTCGGGGCCTGGCCGATCATCCGAATATCGCCATTCGGGTGGATCCGGCTGTGCGTTTGAGGAGCGGCGTTGCGAGCACCGTGGCCGCTGCAACGGCGCCCAGGATTGCGAAGGCCATTCCCAGGTTTGTGTGGGAGCCACCGGTCAGGAGGCTTGCGGTAATTGGTCCGAGTGCCTGACCCCCGGTGGATCCGATCCCCCAAACCACTGCGTTGCCGGTTGCGAACGATCCTCTCGGTACGTAATCAGCTACCAGGGATAGCAGTAGTGGAAAGCCGCTGAAGGTGAAGAGTCCAAACAGGGCCAGTGCCACTAGTGCCTCCGCTCCCGTGCCAGAGGTGGCGAGAAACAGGAAGATGCCCAGGGCGGATCCAAGACTGTCGATGGCGAGTACCACGCGCTTGTCGAATCGGTCGGCTAAAAGTCCGAATATCGGTTGCCCGATGATTCCTCCGGCATACATCACCGTCACCGTCATTCCGAGGCCGGTAGAGATTCCCGCGTGGCGTTGGGTGGTCAGATAGATCGGTATCCACGAAACGATGCCGATGAACGCAATGGATCTGAAGAATGCGATGGTGGTCAACGCTACGACGCTTCTGTTGAGCAGCGAGCGGAGTGGTGGCGATGGGGCAGGGATTCCGGGGTTAGGTGTGGCCGTGATGACGGCAGTTTGTGCCTCGGTTGCTGTGCCTGAGGTTTGTGGGATGGTCGGCGCGGTGTGATGCACTTCGATCGACTCGGATGGCAGGCCCAGTGCGATGGCCGCTGCGGCGAGAACGCTCAGGCCCGCAAAGACAAGGGTCGTGGCGGGCCTAGATATCCCGAGTGCCGCGATTACGAAGAAAAGCGTCGGATAGAGGGCGCGGCCCAGGCTTCCGAATGCACCGTTGACGCCCAATGCGCGCCCGCGGGCTTTTGCGGCAAAGCCGCGTTGGAGCACCGATCCGCCCAGGGGGTGATACGCGGAGCTGCCGATTCCGGCCACGCCCGCAGCCACCAGCGCCAGGATATCGCTGCCGAGGCCAGCTATCGACAAGGAGGCATAAAAGCCGACGAGGCTGACTCCAAGGGTCGCGATACCCGTTGCGATGATGGCCCCTCTCCGGCCGATGCGGTCGGCGAGAAGGCCGACCACAATTCCAAAACCCGCCGAGGTGATGTAGAAGATGGTCAGCATCGCGGTGATGACCGTTGCAGACGTCTTATGGTCCTGGGTCAGCAGGTCGCCGATCACGGGGATGAAGAAGACGACTCCGTCGTTCATGAAGTGGGCAAGGGAGCTTACCGCGAGGAGCCGGGCGGGCCTTGGGGCGGGTCTTTGTGACATTACGAGGTTCCTTGCTGTTTTTCCTGGTGGGTGATGAGGTTCCGCAACGCGTTCACCAGCGAGTCGTAACCCGTCTCCCCCAGAGCTTTGACGAGGTTCTGTTCGTCATGCCGCGCGCGTTCCGCGACCACATGGGCGAGGTGGTCGCCGCGGGGGGTGGGATACAGAGGTCGCCGGCGTGCGTCGTGGGGATCCGGCCGTGGTTCGCAGAGTCCGCTCTCTAGGAGAGACTGCACGATGCGCCGGGCATTCATCGGGTCGGTTCCTACCCGTCGGGCGAGATCACGAATGCCGCAGCCAGGTTCGGCGGTTATTAGGCGGAGGATCGCGGCCTGGGGCGCGCTCAGCCCGAGGTCTGCGAGTTCCGCTTCCCAGACCCGGCGGCGGGCCCGGTGAGCGTTGCCCAGGAGGAAACCGACGCCATTCAGGCCCAGCTGGTCGGGGGGTGGGTTCGCTGATTGGGCCTGTTGGTGCTGCGATGTCTTTTTGGCCATCAGTTGCTGCCTTTAGAGCCGGAAAGTTTGGTCGTCCATGCGAGTACCACCCGATCGCCAGATGGCTGATGCACTGAGGTCCCGTCGGCGGCCATCCGATCCCGCGTGCCAAGTACATCGACTTTCAGGTCCGGTGGCAGGGCGCGGAGCAGGCGCTCTTCGGTGAAGAGCCGCTTCGGCGAAGTGCGCCCGTGGCGACCGACACTTGAAATGTGGCGGCCGACCACATAGAGATGTCCGCCCTGGCGAAGAGCGCGGGCGGCTTGGTCGAGCACCACGGTCAAGGTCTGGGCGCCGAGGTGAAGGTTTGCGACTATGGCGAGGTCGAAGTCGGCATCCTGGGCATGCCAGGCCGTAACGTCGGCCTGAACCGGGTTGATCGGAGTTCCTTGGTCTTGAGCGGCTCGAGCGGCCTGGTCAAGGCCGATACGTGAGACGTCGACCAGCGTCATGGCCCAGCCTTTGGCTGCGAGCCAGAGGCTATTGCGGCCAGGTCCGGCGGCAAGGTCAAGGCCCCTTCCCGGTGGCAGGGTGCCGGCGAACTCGACCAGGTGGATATCGGGGGTGCTCGGCCATTGTTGCTCGGTGAAGCGCCGATCCCATGTTTCTCCCAAGCTGGAGGTCACTCTTGGCCGTTCCCTCCGGGCCCATCGTCGGACCCGCAAACTAGGTCGACCATGACACCAGACCTGGATTGCGCTACCGCCTGGTGGTCGTCGTCTCTCGGGGGTTGGCGCTTAGGACCCGGGTCGCCGACCCTTAGCCGGCCTTGTTCGGCCCATTGTCGCCGGCCGAATCCGCGCCTAAGGCGGGGGTAATGTGAAGGCTCGGGTCCGCCGCGGTTTATGGCAGGTCGGGGATCTGGGCATGCGACCGAGCGCTTGGGGTAGCCTGGCGAGCCGGTTTCCGGCCGGCATGTTTGGGCTTCAGCCGAAACTGAGCGCGATTCCAGTCTGGGGTGGCGCATCCGGCGCAATGCCGATACGGGTGCCGGGTCGAGATCAGCCGCGAGGCCAAGATGCCCGGAAATGGTATCGGTCCACCCGAAGCGCACCGCTGATGCCGGTACCCGGATGGCTTTAAGTGACGGAGTCCCCATGGTAACGCTGCTCCTCGATTTGCGTATGGTCGGAATTGTAGTGGTAGCTACGAAAATTGAGGCCTGCCTCGTGCCGCGTGAGAACTGCGGGCCAGGCTCGGGACCTCCCCGCGCACCTTCTGGGAGGTCGGCCCCATTTCTTTGGCCTGCTCGCTACCGAGGTGCCGAGCCCAGGCCGCGCCGGAGCAAATCCGTGTTCTGGGGCGTGAAGTGCAGCGGTATCGCTCGTTTTTCTTTGATGCCCAGCGCCGGCGGTGCGCCGGCGCGCCCCCGCCTGAGCCGCATGAGCACTTGGCGGGTCCCGGTGGCCCGCTCCGCTAGGGAGACGAGAGCAGGTGGTTGACGATCATCTGGTTGGTCATGGCTTCCACCGGTGCGCGGTTATCGGTGAAGACGATGCCCGGTCCGGGCTTGGGCTGGTGCCAGGTTGCGGCGATGTTGGCCAGTACCGGGCGCAGGAAAGGAGGGAGACTGGACGGGGCTGGCAGTCGGGTCGGGGTCCCCGAGGCCACCAACAGGTAATTGTAGGTTCCAGGCGCTTTGGCGAGATACACGTGAGGGAATACCGCACGCAGTGTGCGCACCATCGCTTCGGTAAGCGGAGCGGTGGGCGAAGTCGCGTTGAGGTTGATGGCGAGGGTGCCGCCGGCCTTTAGATGCTGGCGGCAGAGGTCAAAGAACTGCTTCGTCGTGAGGGAGAAGGGTATGTAGATCTCCTGGCTGTAGGCATCCACGATGATGATGTTGTAGCGGTGGGACGTGCGCCTCAGGAAGAGGCGGCCGTCGGAGATGACCACCTTTGCCGCCGAGGGCTTGAGGTGGAAGTATTCGCGTCCCAGCGCGACCAGTCCAGGGTCCAGCTCCACCCCCGTCATTGCCACTTGTGCTCTGTACGGGTCGACGTCGCGGGCGTAAAGGGTTGGGATCGTGCCGGCTGCCATGCCGATTAGCAAGCTGGAGAGTGGTCGCTGGCGCGGATACAAGAAGGGTAGCAGCAGGTATGCGTCGTAGTAGAGGCCGGTCAAGCGAGAGGTGGTGTAAAGCGACTGGATACCGGCCGCGTCATTTACGCTAAGCGCGGTGTTGCCATTCGCGAGGCGGTAGACCTGGGCGAACTGGTAGTGCGTTTCCACCTCCTTTATGAGTCCGGGGACAGTCTTCAGAAGCGGCGGAGCGGTGTACGCGGCACCGATCGGGATGACGAGCGCCAAGAGGGCGGTGCGCTTCGAGAGCATCGTGGCGCCCAAGACTATGAGAATGGCCGCAGAAAGCCAGAGTGTGGCTCGTACTCCCAAATAGGGGATTGTGTAGAAGGTTGGAATGAACGTGCCGGCTATCGAGCCCGCGGTCGACCAGGCGTACAGCGAACCGGCCTTGGATCCCACGCTCTCCGGTTGGCTGACCGCTAGGCGGAGCGCATAGGGCGTGACGGCGCCAAGGCACGCCACGGGCGGCATAAAGAGGATGCTGGTCCCCGCGAGGGATGCGATGACGACCCCGGCCGGAGTGGCCAGAAGGCCATGTACCACCTGCGAGAGGAGTGGCGATGCCAGCGCCGGAAGCAGCGCGACGAACGCGCCCGCGCCCAGGGCGAGCAGTCCCAAGCCCGAAGGAGCCGGCCTTCGGTCGGCCAGGCGGCCACCCGCCGCGTAACCAAGTGAAAGGGCAAGAAGTATGAGCCCGATCAGGGTCGCCCAGACCAATTCGGAGTTGCCGAAGAAGGGCTGTAGAAGTCGTTCAGCAGCGAATTCCACCGCCATTACCGCGGCGCCGGTCGCAAAAACGAATGCCCGGAGGAAGACGCCCGTCAGCCGCCAGTCAGCCCTATTCGGATGAAGAGCGCCTGTCGTGCCCCCGTCTGGCGCCATGGCCCGATCCCCTTGCTCAGGCCCTGGGCATGCGGTCGACCCGGCCGAAGGCGTATAGAAGCAGACTTTAGCTTGGCCGAACTGGAATTTGGGGCGCTAGGCCGGGCAGGCTCGCGGGTCCCACGGCTGCAGGGGCATGTTCGAGCTGGTGGCCGGAAGCGTGACCGGATTGTTGACGGACTGTGTGCTTGTAGAGCCGCCCGTAGCGCTCGCTTGGGAATTTGCCTTGGTTGCCTGGGTACCCGAGGCGCTGGTCAGCGAGTTGGCTTGGGTCGCCTTTGCAGCCGGCGCTGCGAGGGTGCCGACACTCAGGCCATTGCCGGTTATCACCTCGACCGGAGCGCCACCTGTTGTAGCCCCCTGGGACATGACGACCGCGCCGGAGAGGTCGGACATCACCCTCTCGGCCATGGCGAGATGGCCCGGCGTGTAGCGGACCACGGTCTCGAGATTCGAGCCCTGAACGGCTGTGTTCCCGACGGTGGCGATCTTGTAGCCGAGCTTCTGGAGGGAGGTGGCGACGTCGGTGGCCTGCATGTAAGCTCCCGTGCCGTTTGCGACGCTCACGGTGATCGAGGATCGTGCCATCGACGGGGTCTGTATGCCCAGGTACTGCTGGACGATGCTCCAGTCCTGCGGCTGTGCGGCGAACACCACGTCACCATAATTGGCGCCTAGGTACGTGTAGTTGTTCTCCAGCGCCACCGGGAAAGTCGCGGCCTTGATCGTGTTGGGGTTGGTATGCCTGTAGGTGGTGGCCAGCGATACCAGCTCGTTGAAGCTGAAGGTCTTGTCAAGGCCCAGGTAGGGATCGATGGCGGAGAGTACCGAG
>JAKAOC010000084.1 GCA_021823385.1 Actinomycetes bacterium | reverse complement strand
CTACGCGTTCACCGCTGGCAACGCTGGGGCGGGCAGCTTCAGCGCCACCTTGAAGACGGCGGGCACCCAGTCGATCACCGCCACCGACGGCACCCTCACCGGCGCCCAGGGTGGCATCGAGGTGACCCCCGGCCCGGCGGCGAGCTTTGCGTTGGACGCTCCCGCCTCCACCACCGTGGGGACGCCCTTCAGCGTGACGGTCACCGCCTATGACGCCTACGGCAACGTTGCAACCGGCTATACCGGCACGGTGGATTTCACCACCTCGGACAGCGGCTCCGGGGTGAGCCTGCCGGCCGACTACGCGTTCACCGCTAGCGACGCTGGGTTGCATACCTTCACGAACGGGGCAACCCTGGTCACGACAGGAGACCAAACTGTAACGGCTACCGACACCCGCCAAAACGCGATCACCGGCACAGCGACGGTCGATGTTCTCAGGAAGGTCAGCCTGTCCTACGCCGGTGACTGGTACGACCTGGACACCAACGCCCCCACCCTGTCGGTGATAGTGGACCAGACCGACGGCACGTATGCGAACTACGTGGACTACAGCACGGACGGAGTCAGCGTCCAGTTCTCGCTCTACTACAACGGCTCGCCCTACGGGACTGCGATGACCGCTCGGGTGGCCGACGCCGCAAACTGGGCCACCACTGGCCTAGGTACCGCCGAGGTCACCTGGCCCAACGCACTCCCGGACGGCTCCTACCAGGTGGTGGTGACGCTCGTGTCCAACCAATACGTCACCGGTCCCGACGCCGACGGGACGATCACCTCCTCGCCGGCCACGGGTTCGTTCGTGACCGGTGGGGGGTTCATCAACCCCGACTCGACCGCCAACAGCCCTGACTCCGACCACCACGGCAGCTTCGGGGTCACCGTCAAGTTCAACAAGAAGCTCACCAACCTGCAGGGCAATGCCATCTACATCTACCGCATGTCCATGGACGTCACCACCGGCGCCGCCTGCACCACCCTCGGGGGCGACTGCCGTGATGTGGACGTGATCGTCAAGAGCAACAGCCTCAACGACCTATGGACGGCGCAGACCTCCAAGACGACCGGCACCGCCGTGATCACCGGCAAGTTCTCCGTCCAGTACGTCGACGCAGAGACCGGCGGGCAGTACACCCAGTTCGGGTTCGGTAACGGGACCTTCCAGATCAACGTAACCGACGGCGGTCTCGGCGGGACCAACGACACTTTTGGAGAGGTGATGCGCTACCCAGACGGCACCATCTTCCACCTCGGCGCAAACCCGGGCGCCACCGTGGATTCTACGACTGGTTCTGTGATTCCCCTTGCTCCCCTGGCCGGTGGCAACATCACGGTTCACCAGTAAGGGTTGGCGCCCCTAACAAGTGCCCTGCAGCATTGCTGCAGGGCACTTCGTCAGCTAGCAGTGTCGCCGAGCTGCCGAGAAAACTGTCCGATCCGACCCGCCAACCCTGTCTGAAGCCCATTTGACCACCACGACCTTGCCTGTCATCTGGGGATGATGGCTGTCGTGATAGGTGAAGGTACCCAGTGAGGAGAACGTCACCGAGTACACCCCCGCTGCTCTCAGTCGGGCTGGTGAAGGCGAGCCAGTGACATTGTGCTGAGTGTTCCCGTCCTCGAAGACCCACTCCACGATTTCGCCGTCCTTGATCTGAATCGACGCCGGGTTAAAGGCCATGTTCGTCACGATCACCCGGTGAATCGCCGACGGGCTAAGTGTGGTCATAGTTGTCGCGGGAGCGACCGTGATCGTGATCGTGGGGTACCTGGTAGTCGAGTGCGCGGAACTTGTGCATCCCGCGGCCAAGATCACCGTGGAAAAGAGCGCTGCTGGCAGCCGGGAGAACCAGCGGCTCGCCCGCAGCCGCCCCTACAGGTCGGCATGGCCCGCCAAGAGCACCGGCCGGTCTCGGCGGGCGTTGAACTGGGCGTCCAGGAGGAAGAATGGCAGCCCCCGAAGTGACCCCCGTGGAGGTGGTTCATGGGGATGGCATCGATCGAGGCCGGATCGATTGCCGCTGCCTTGAGCTCGATGAGGCTGCATGCACTGCAGTCCAAAAGACAGCGCCAGTCGCCTTCTTCCCCAAGGGGCGGGTCTGCAAGCGCCCACCGCTCCCGAAACGCGTCACCCCTCTGCCGATGAACCGGACCGTTGCCATTCGAGGCCCTCCTGCGAGCTGGTATGGCAGAACCACGGGCAGCACCGGGCCCGGCGGCCAAAGGCCGGCTTCGACAATCAGAGCACGTCGGGAACCCGCTGGTCGCGTCCGTTCCCATGTTGTCCGGCCCCCCGGGGGCACCAGTTGGATCAGAGACTTTTCCCTGGTAAGCCGCAATTATTGGTCGTTGACCTGACCGTTTTCGGTACATCTGCATACTGCACCATCACCCAAACCCATGTGACCACCGGTGCCCCAGACGGTGGCAGCCCTCTTTGCAGGTGCCCCTGCGCCGTGCATCTTGAGCATTTGCATCTGGTCAAGCGGCCGACTGCTTTTGAAAGTTCTCTCATTCCAGTGCTGGTTCCCCCCGGAAGGCCCATTTGCAGAAGGGATCCCCGCGGTGGGCCCGGCGATGCCAAAGGAGAGCTCCTCAGGTGTCGCCGCACTCTCCATTGTCAATTGACCTAGCAAGACGTAGCGCTGCGGAACGCACCGTTGATGCCGCTCGAAAAGTGAACGCTCACATGACCGGAGCATGATCACTTTGGAAGATCCCGCGTTGATTCACCGGCTCATCGGTCGCTGGGTCCCCAGGTCGGCATCTCAAGGACGACGGCTACTCCACCGCTACCTCCGGGGATCAGGTGGGCCATGACCGAAGTTCCAGACAGGCCGCCTTCGCGCCATACGACCTCAAAGCGCGATCGCTAGTTACGGAGTACCCGAGGTTCCCGGACCGTGATCGGGAACGGAGGAGCTGGCCGTTTCCAGCTCAGCAGTTACGGGTACGTCCTGCGCCTTCCCGCCGCCCTTTCGACGTCGTTAAGTTGCAACAACAGCCGTACCTAGTTCTGCCGGGGGTGAGCCCCGCCGGATTCAACTTTGGGCCGGTTCCTATCGGATGAGCGGAATTTCGAGGTGTGGGAGATACGGCCTTGGGCGCGATGCCGTCCCGTGGAGTCGGGCCCGACGGGCACCACCATCTCCTCTTTCTTGTGTGCACGGACGCCGAGCAACGTCGGCCCTTGAAATCGCGGTGAGGCACGGGCCGCTTCTTCAGTCTTGAAGAAGAAATTCGAGAATTAACGGATAGGCCTCGGGATCCTGCATCAGGAAGTGGTGGCCGCCCTTGAAGAAATGGAGCCGAGACCCAGGGATGGCGGATGCCAGGTTCTCGACGTTCTCGACCGGGGAAATCCCGTCGAAGAGCCCACCGCAGACCAGAGTTGGGCACTGCACTTTTCGGAGCCGATCCCAGGTGTCGTGCCCACGGCGCGCCTCCAGCTGCAACTGTGCTCCTGCCTGTCGGCCCGGCTCCTCGGCCCATGCCGGGTCAATCTCCCAGGCAATGGCATGTGTAGCGCGTCCTTCGGCATCGACTCGAGTGTCGGCCAGCTCCAGAATCTTGACGGCGCGGTCCTCAGGCGAGAGATCCGCCAATTCGTGCAGCGGATAAGACGAGCCTCCCTTGCCGCCGGAAGACGTGCATGCGAGAACGAGACGTTTCACCTTCGCCGGGTGACGAAGAACCAGCTCCTGCGCGACCATGCCACCAAAGGAGACGCCGACCACCGATGCGTCGGCCCACCCGACGAAATCCAGGAGGCCCGCCGCGTCATCCGCGTAGTCCGCCATCGTGTACGGCCCCGGACGAGTCGAGGTCCGCCCCATGCCCCTCTGGTCGTAGGCCAACAGCTCGGTGCTCGATGCCAGCCTCGTGTCGAAGGGCCCGGGACGGGCGCGCAGATCGCCACCGGTGCCGGAGATGAAAAGAACCCTGGGTCCGCCCGGCCTGCCCCCCATCTCGTAGCAGAGCTCGACCGCCCCAATCTTCGCCCAAGCCATTGGCAAAGTCTACGCCCCGCACCGCAGCGCTCACCGGCCAGGACGTTCCCCACCTGCGCAGGCGTCTTCCTAAAGACATTGCGAGAGCGCCGGCGACCACCATCGCGCGCTTTTTGATTTTCCCGGAGCACTTGGGCCGCACCTCTTGGGCCCCTTCGGTCTCCCCCAACCATTCAACGGTCACAGAGTGGACGGCGCAGTCGGCAATCTCCATGACCACTTCAGATCACCCGAAGCTTGCTGCAGCGACCACCATCCCGTGGCCACGATCGCGCGCACTTGATGAGATCGGACGTTCAGTCCCGATTCCGCCACCACTCGGCAATATTCATGAGCCCTTCGGCAAAAAGGCGCTCATCCATGACCTTGACTTCTTTGGACAGTGCCGGCCTGAAGCCCATGTGGGCAATGACGTCCCTTTCGATGTCCATTCCCGGGGCGACCTCGGTGAGCGTGACGCCTTGGTCGGTGAGGGCAAACACGGCTCTTTCCGTAATGTAGATGACTTCGTGACCCTCGGCACGCGCCAAGGCGGCGGAGAACGTAACTTCGGGCATGTCCGCGACGAACTTGGTGAACCGCCCCTCCCGCTTCACGCGCATGGCCTCTGGGCTCACCTCAACCTCCAGGCCGCCGGCGGTAAGTGTTCCGCTGAAGATCACCTTCCTCGTGTTCTGGGCAATGTTGATGAAGCCACCCGTTCCCATGATCTTGCCACCGAAGGCATGGACGTTGACATTGCCCGCCTGATCGACCTCGGCGAAGGAAAGCAGTGCGACGTCGAGACCACCACCGTCATAGAAGTCGAACTGGGCAGGCATGTCGAGAACCGCCTCGGTGTTGACTCCCGCGCCGAGGAAGATCCCCTGGATGGAGATGCCGCCAATGGGCCCGAGTTCGACTGTCAGGGTGAAATCCTCGTGGATCCCCTCCTCCTGGGCGACGACTCCAACACCGTCCGATATCCCGACGCCGACGTTACCAACATCCCCCGGCTTGATCTCCAAGAGGGCCCGGCGCGCCACCACCTTGCGCATGTCAAGAGGAATGAGCTCGGTCTTCTCTGTCTCCACCTGGTAATCACCCGAGAACGAGCGATTAATGGTACCGAAATACAGTTGGGGCTGCTCCGGCTCGACGACTACGGCATCGACGAGGAAGCCGGGAACCTTTACGGACTTGGGGTGCAAGGAGCGGGCCCTGGCCACGCGCTGGACCTGGGCGACGACGATGCCCCCATTGTTGTGAGTGGCTTGGGCCAGGGCCAAGGTGTCAAGGAAGGCAATCTCATCCTCCATTGAGAGATAACCCAGTGCGTCGGCAGTTGTCGCCCTGATAATGGCGAAATCCACAGGCACCGTCGGATAGTAGAGGTACTCTTTGCCCTCGATCTCCATCAGCTTGATAAGGTCCTCCTGGGTGACCTCGTTGAGCTTGCCGCCCCTGGACCGCGGGTCTACAAAGGTATGAAGCCCGACGTGAGTGAGGATCCCCGGATGGCCCGCCGCCGCCGCCCGGTAGAGCTGGGACATGACGCCCTGAGGGAAGTTGTAGGCCTCGAACTCGTTGCGCGAGGCCATCTCGGCCAAAGTCGGGGACTGGCCCCAGTGGCCGCCGATGACTCTCTTGGCGAGGCCGGCAATGGCCAATGGGGACATGCCACGCGTGGCCCTGTCACCAAGCCCCGACGAGTGAACGATCGTCAATCCGCAAGGAGAGCCCTCGGCGGCGGCCCGCTCGGCCAGGGCGTCAATAATGGTCGTCGCCTCGTTCAGCCCGCCACCAGCGCCGAGGATAGCCAGCGTTGCGCCGTCAGGGATCCAGCTCACCACTTCCTTTGCGCTGACCTGGGGGACCATTTGGGCGCGCATGTGGCGCCGGCTATGGCGCATCAGGGCCTGCTTGACCTCCAACCGCGTCGAGTCATTCTTTGCGTCGGGCATTTGTGCTTTCTCCGCGTGCCGATTTAGGCGGCGTAGTCGATCCACTATGGAGTTGGGAATGGCGTCCAAGGCCGACTTGGAACACCCGGATGATGCCTAGCGCCAGCCGCCGGTGGCCAGCGAGTCGAACAGCGCGCCCTTGGAACGCAGAGCGTCGCGGGCGATCACGATGCGATGAATTTCGGAGGCACCGTCATAGATGCGCGAGACCCGGGCGTCGCGGTAATAGCGCTCAATGCTCAACTCCTTGCAATAGCCCATGCCTCCGAAGATCTGCACAGCGCGGTCAACGACGCGCCCGACCGCCTCCGCCGCGTGAACCTTGACCATGGCAATCCAGTCGCGAGCATCACGTCCCTGATCGATTTCCCACGCCGCTCGCAGCAAGAGGGTGCGCGCGGCGTTGACATCGATGACGCTGTCGGCGATCATCTGCTGGACCATCTGGAACTCCCCAAGGCTTTGGCCGAACTGCTTGCGGTCCTTGGCGTAGTCGAGCACGAGGTCGAGCACGTGGGAGGCCTTACCCACTGCGCGAGCGCCGACCTGGGCCAAACGCACGCGACCGAGAGTGTTGAGGATTTGGGTGAAGCCGGTTCCTTCGTCGCCGAGCATGTTCTCTGGTCCGAGCACGACATTGTCAAAGAAGAGCTCGACGTGGCTCGTGCCCCTCAGTCCCATCATCTTCTGGTCCTTGCCTACGGACAAGCCATCGAGGGACTTGTCGACGAGGAACAGGCTGATGCCCTTGGATCCGGCTGACGGGTTGGTGATGGCCGAGACGATGAAGAAATCAGAAAATAGTCCGTCGGAGATGAAGTGCTTGTTGCCGTTGAGGATCCAGGAATTCCCGTCTCGTAGCGCAGTCGTCTTGATTTTCGCCGCATCCGAGCCGGCGTCGGGTTCGGTGATGGCGATGGAGCAGGTGCGCTCGCCGCGGACGCACGGCCGTAGCCACCGTTCCTGTTGCAGCTCGTTGGCAGCGAAGAGCGCCTCGTAGACGTTGCCAAAGGCTCGCCTGACCAGAATGTCGGTGGTGTGGCCGAATTGCTCCTCGACCAACATGGTCTCCACCGCGTTGAGCCCGGCGCCGCCAAATTTCTCCGGTACATTCATGGCGTAGAGGCCTAGCGCCTGGGACTTTTTGAAGATCCCGCTCGCCTTGTCAGGGGCGAGCTCGCCGGAATCCTCTACCTCTTGCTCCAACGGCTTGAGCTCGTTGGCGATGAAGCGCCTAATGGTGGCAAGCAGGGCTTCCATTTCTTCGCTGACAGAAAAATCCATTGTTGATCCTTATCGAGGGTTGGACTCCGGCACCGCGGCTGAGGGATGGGCCGACATGAGGTAGGGGGAACCGGCGCAGAGGTCCGAAAGCTCAGCGGCTGCGGCCAGGAGAAATCCCGAAAGCGACTCCAACCTGTCCCGGCTCAGCCTGACGGACGGGCCTCCAATGCTTACCGTTCCCACGACCAGCCCGGAGGTGGGATGGTAGACAGGCGCCGCAATCGCGGACATTCCGGGAGCGGAGCTTTCCACCACCAGGGCGTAACCGCGCTGCCTGGTCTCGGCCAGTACGGCGATGAGCTCGCTGACGGTGCGTGGCGCGTTTGGGCCGTATTGCCCTTCGCCGGCCAAGCCTTGCTGCATGACCAGGCGGACCGCCTCGGCCTCATCAAGTTGGGCCAACCATGCGTGCCCCGATGCCATGCAGGACAACTGGGCGACATCACCCATTTGCGCGTCGTAAATGAGCCCGCTACGTGCGCCTTGGGCTTTTGCCACCCATACTTGGCGGTCACCGTCGATGATTCCGAGTCGCACAAGCTCGGCGGATTCCGCAGCCAGACGGTCCAAGACTGGCTGTGCCGCATCCACCACGCCGATGTGGGCTAAATGCTGAAACGCCAAGGAGACCAGGCCCATGGTCAAGAAGTAGCTCCCGCCGGCAGTGTCCTGGCGCACGAGGCCCAGGCGGACCAAATCGGCAAGCAGTCGAAAGACGCCGCTTTTGGGCAAATCCAGTTGCTCGGCAATTTCGCCAAGCGCCATTCCTTGCGGAGCGTAAGCCAGAAGCTTTATAGCTGCCATGGCTCTATCAATTTGTCCTGCAGACATAACTAGAATGATAGACGCAAATGGAATGGCATTCCACTTAATGCAGGAAACTAGTTAATTTGCTGGCTCGACCAGGGATTCGGGTTGCGCGCTTGCGGCACCGGCGCCGAGGAGCATCCACAGCCCAGCGAGCACAACAAGCATTCCGACCAAGGAGAGGGCGCGGACTTGCTCCCCCAATGCAAGCCAGCCCCAAC
>JAKAOC010000083.1 GCA_021823385.1 Actinomycetes bacterium | reverse complement strand
TGATCCAGCAGGCCGCACGCGACCCCGCCGATGTTTTGGCAGCCGCGTCTGACCGGGTCTTCTCGATGCTGCAGTTCGAGGGGCTGCCGCGTGCCGCCGAGCCGCGGGCCAAACGGGCGCTGGAGGAGGCGCGCCTATTGACCATGCCCAGCCTCGAAGTGGAAGCCATCCACTGGGTGGGTTGGATCGCCCATCACCTCGGCCATCTCGACGAGGCATCCGACCTTCTGCGCCAGACGGTGGCGCTGGCCGAGCGGGTCGGCGCCCCTCGCCGCTTCACCCTCCAACAGCTAAGGGCGGTGCTTCATTCGATCGAAGCGAGCCGCACCGACTTCCCATCCAACATCACGGCCATCGCAGGCCTGATCGCAGCCGAGTCGGATCCCCATTTTCGCCTTGTCATCCGCACTCTCCATATTGGACTCGTCGGGCGCTTCTCGACGCCGAGCGAGAACGAGCTCGACTCGCTGCGGGAGGCCATATCCGTAGACGCAGCCGTGGCGGGCTGCGGGCGGTGCCTTTGGGAGTCGACCCTCGAGGCAGCGGAGGCATCTGCGCGGATTGGTGCATTGGCCGAGGCCGAGGATGCGGTCGGCCGCTGGGACGCGGCCCACCCCGATCCACGCCCGGGCGGTCCGACGGTCCGGCGTGCCTACGTCGAAGCCCTGCTCACCGCATGGCGGGATCCCGGCGCAAGTGCAAAGCTCTTCGCCGAAGCCGCCGAAGCGGCCGAGTCGATCGGGTACAGGCTCATGCGCCTCTGGATCGATCTCGACGCTGCCGCCACACTCGCTCAGCTCGACCGGAAATCCGCCATCGGCGCCTTCGAGCGCGCCGCCCGCGAATCCGAGGAGATGGGCGCCAACAGCGAACTGCAGCTTGCCGAGGCACGACTGCGAGGCCTCGGGGTACACACCTGGAGGAGAGGTCCGACCACCTCGCCGACCACGCTCAGCCGGCGCGAACACGACATCGCCGAAGCCGTGGCCAGGGGGGCGACGAACCCCGAGATCGCCGCCGCACTGTTTCTTTCCCGCAAGACGGTCGAGCGCCACGTCTCGCACATCCTGGCCAAGCTCGGTGCGCGGAACCGCGCCGAATTGGCCGCGCTTCTGGCTCACAAAGATGAGGGAGCTGCCGGATGATACGGCTCGGCCGGCTCCTTAATGTGTGTTCCCGATGGGACTGCTGGTACTGCTGGTGCCGACGGACGCTGCCGAAGTGCCGATCGGTTCGAGGGCGATAGAGGCGCTCGCGCGCCTCGGCGTAACGAACCTCTCGTTGGCGGCGGACAGCGACACCACAGCCATCATCCTTGAAGGCTGGGCGTTCGACCCTGCCCGGTGCGGCGCGGCCATCCGGGCTCTCGGCTCACCTGGGGAAGCTCGAACGCTGCAGCCGGTCGCACAAATGGCGGTCTCGGCCGCCGCAAACCAGGGAGGAACACTTCAATGAACCCAATCAAGGCTCTAGTCGCCGCAATTCCCACGCTCGCCCTTGGCGGAGCCGTGTTTCTCGGAGCCGGCGCCGCGGCTGCGGCTCCCGGCCCCACGCCCAATCAGCTGACCGGCGCAGCCAACATGGTCAATTCACACGCCCAGACCGCGATGTATAACGCCATGGCGATCAACAATGCCAAGGGCAGCCAGGGAATGTGGTGTGCCGTCTACTTCACCAACGGCATGGAGACACCGGGGCCCTGCAACAAGTAACCCCCAAAGAGTCGGCCCTTGGTCTGCTGCGGGGCGGTTTAGGCGCGATCAGGGGCCTCGGACTCTTGTGGCGGTGTCTCGCTTGCCTTAGAGTTGCAGATAGCAACTGAGGTCCGCCCTAGCGCTACTCGAGAAGGTGTTCGGTATGAGTGCGCATCTGGCTGACAACGGTAGGTGCCATCTCTGCGGCCGACCGATGGTAGAAGGCGTTTGTCGGCACTGCGACCGTCTTGCGCAATCCTGGTTCAATCAAGCGGCCTCCTGGGTTCGGCACCCACAAGGCCGCTGGTTGGGCGTGGTCGCCCTGGTGCTGGCCGCAATAGAGTTCGCATTGTTCGGGCTGGGGTCGCCGGGATCGAGCCATTCGATCAGACCGTCCACCGGCGCTGTCTCGACCGAGCCGGCACCTCCGACTAGCAGTCCTGTCACCCGAACTAGCGCGGCATTTGCCGCACGCTCGACGTTCGAGGTGCTCGGCGCTGAGATGGATATCTTTGGGAACAGAGTCAGGCGTGGGTACGCGTTCGTAATCCATTCCAGCTCCCAGAACAGCTATCTGCTCACCGACTTTTACATGATCGCACAGGCCTACATGAATGGAATCGACACCGTATACCTGAGACGACGGGGCCAAGAGTTCACGGCCAGGGTGATCGCCGTCGGCCCAGATTGCCACGTTGCGCTGTTGCAGATCAGCGGTACCTACCCATCCCTTCCCGTTTCGGTAGCTATACCCAAGGCCGGTGATACCGTCACGCTAGGTGAAGCGACGTCGGGCTCAAAAAGGCAGGCTGTGCTGGTGACGTACTCCGACGCAGCGGGGACGAGCCATTTGACGCTGTCCGTGGAGGTGTCGAGCGTTGACGACGGCCTTCCCGTGCTCGACACGGCGGGACGGGTGATCGGCATCGCGGAACCGACGATGTTATATCGGGTGGGAGGTGTAGGGTTCGCGGTTCCCATGCTCCAAGCGTGCCAAGCCGTAGGCGCCTGTTGATCGCCCAAGAACCGTGTCGATGAACGGCATTTGACCCGGTCCAGGGCGCGTTAGCGGCTTGGACGTGCGGGTCCAGCTCGTCGCCGATGCCGGTCCGCAGGTGGATGTGCATGTCCAGGGAACAAAGGAGCAGTCAAGGCGGGCGGGATACCGTAATTCGGTCAACTCAAGGCGTGCCGTGAGCGGTCGGTCCGCGCGTACTTTTAACCCGGGCACGCGGACCCACCTCGCCCTCTCCCAGACTCTGAAGGTCGCGCGACATCATCTGGCTTGCGCCGTCGGTCGAATCAGGATCTCGTTCAACGCTACGCGCCGTGGACGTCCCACGGCTAAGGCGTTCACCTCGGATGCATCCGCTGCGGTGATTGCGAATTGCTCTAAAAATTTCTCGGTGGCCGCCTTGACCGAGCGCATCAAGCCGGCCTGAGCATCGCCGACTGACCCCTCCCCGCCCTGTCTCCCTAGGCGTGCCCGTGGCCGCAAGCCCGAAGACCCTAAGCAGACTGTCTATTCTATCGAAATCGATAGGCTAAATTCCATGGCCTATATTCACTACACGCCCGCCGGCTACTTGATCAGAAGGGCCCGAAACGATGCTGGCCTCTCCCAGGCGGAGCTGGCCGCAGAGGCCGGCATTGCCCCCGGCAGGGTAAGTGACTACGAGCGGGGCAAGCTCGATCCAAGCTTCAACATGCTGCTCCGGCTCTTGGCCGCCTGCGGAATGTCGCTGGCGCTTGTGCCTCCGGAGGACTCCGGCTTTGTCAATCCGGAGCTGAACGGGCGACTTCTCCAGGACGTGCTGAGCTTTGCAGACGCCTTCGAGGATGCCCGATGACGGCGGGCTCCATGGCCGAGAGGATTGTTGCTGTTCACCGCAGCCTGGACGCGGCGGAGATCCCCCACGCCTTCGGTGGCGCGATAGCACTCGCCTACCACACCCTGCACCCGCGGGCCACCAGCGACATTGACATCAACGTCGCTCTCCCTGGAGCCGAGGCAGAGCGGGTCTTTCGCAGCCTGCCCGCCCAGGTCAAGTGGACTGGGCAGCTAATTCGAGTGGCGCAAGCGCGCAACGAGGTGCGGTTGCGATGGATGCATAGCGGGTCGATCGATCTCTTCTTTGCCAGGGATGACTACTACCAGCTGGTCGAGAGCCGCAAGGAGCTGCGTAGGTTCGCGCGTACCTCCATTCCGGTCATCTCCGCCACCGACCTGGCCGTCTTCAAGACGCTCTTCAATCGGCCCCAAGACTGGGTGGACATCTACGAGATGCTCAAGGCCGGCACCGTGGATACAGCCGAGGCGCTGCGCTGCGTCGAGCAGTTGGGGGGCGCCGAAGCTGCTGGGCGTTTGCGCAAGACCCTGGACACTCCACCGGTCTAAGCAAAAGGGAACCCGGGCCACCTCGCAGCTCCGGTGCCAGGCGCAAGCTGAAGATCTCGGTCCGCTGCACGGCCGCGATGGCGTGCTTATGTTGGACGACGGCACCTACCAGGACATTGCAGTTACTCCTGCGCAGTAACTCGCACACAACGCATGTACACCTACAAGTTCGGGAGTTCGAAGCAGCCACCCCCAAGAACCGAAGCTCAAGACGAGCGTCCGATCGCGGGCCCGCCTCCTCAGTTGTGTCCCGAATCCTGTGCAGATTCCGGGGCGGGAAGAGCGGCCCAACCATTTCCCGTCGCGATCTGTAGTGCCCAACTAACTCCATTTGACGCGAACCAGGGCCGCGAGACCTCGCAGCCGCTTCTTGACCATGCCTTGCGGTGGGGGCGGACGGGACGATAACCTGGGGTACCGGTGCGCTTGTCGCGCCGGAGCCGCAGGGAAGCCTGCGGGCACAATTGATGCGGGAGCTCGGACGTACCGGGCTGAGAGGGCGCCTGCTGGGTGCCGACCGATGAACCTGATCCGGATAATGCCGGCGGAGGGAGGAGCCGTTATGACAAGGCCTATTTCGTTCCCAGAGGACGGAGCCCAGCGGCGCAAGATCTATCTGGGAGACGGAGAGCGTCCCGACCTTCGGGTCCCATTTACGGAGGTCTTGCTCGGAGATTCACCCTCCGCATCGGGACCGGTGCCGAATCCGGCCCTGCGTCTGTACGACACCTCGGGCCCGGGAAGCGACCCCGAGAAGGGGCTGCACCCTTTGCGCAGGCAATGGATTCTCGGCCGGAGCGATGTCGAGGAATATGAGGGTCGGCCCGTGGCCGCCCGTGACGATGGCCGGGGGGCATCGGCAAGGGACGGAGCAGGGTTGCGTGGCTCGACACAATGGCGTGCTGCGAGAAGCCTGCCGCTGCGCGCTCGGCGCTCCCCTTCGGGAAAGTCGGTCGCAACCCAGCGCCACTATGCGCGATCGGGAGTTATTACCGAGGAGATGCGTTTCGCCGCGCTTCGCGAGGGTGTGGACCCTGAAGTTGTCCGAGAGGAGCTTGCCGCGGGACGGGCCATCCTGCCGGCCAATATAAATCACCCCGAATCTGAGCCGATGATCATAGGCAAGCGCTTCCTGGTCAAGGTCAACGCCAACATTGGCAACTCTTCGGTCAGCTCTTCCATCGCCGAGGAGGTCGACAAGCTCACCTGGGCAACGCGCTGGGGCGCCGACACCGTGATGGACCTTTCGACCGGGCCCGATATCCACACCACACGGGAGTGGATCATCAGAAATTCGCCCGTCCCCATCGGAACCGTTCCCATCTACCAGGCGCTCGAGAAGGTGAACGGGAGCCCGGAGGAGCTGTCCTGGGAACTCTACCGCGACACCCTGATCGAACAGGCGGAGCAAGGTGTCGACTATGTGACCGTGCATGCCGGCGTATTGTTGAGGTACGTCCCGCTCGCGGCGGGGCGACTCACCGGAATCGTGAGCCGTGGCGGCTCAATCATGGCCGCCTGGTGCCTTGCCCACCACCGCGAGAATTTCCTCTACGAGAACTTTGACGAGCTCTGTGCGATTGCCGCCGCATACGACGTCGCGCTCTCCCTCGGTGACGGCCTTCGTCCCGGCTCGGTAGCCGACGCCAACGACGAAGCGCAGTTCTCGGAACTGAGAACTCTTGGAGAACTTACCGAGGTGGCCTGGCGCCACGACGCGCAGGTGATGATCGAGGGCCCGGGCCACGTGCCCTTGCACAAGATCCCCGAGAACGTCGCGCTGCAGCAGCAACTTTGCCACGAAGCACCCTTCTACACGCTTGGCCCTCTGACCATTGACGTCGCACCGGGCTATGACCACATCACCTCGGCGATCGGGGCGGCAGTCATCGGGATGCACGGAACGGCCATGCTCTGCTACGTCACGCCCAAGGAGCACCTTGGGCTGCCGGGGCGCCAAGACGTGAAGCAAGGCATGATCGCCTATAAGATCGCAGCTCACGCAGCCGATTTGGCCAAGGGGCACCCCGGTGCCCAAGACTGGGACGACGCGCTTTCCAAGGCGCGCTTCGAGTTCCGCTGGGGCGACCAGTTCAATCTGGGCATCGATCCGGAGACGGCGCAGGCCTTTCATGACGAGACGCTGCCCGCCACGCCGGCCAAGACCGCCCATTTCTGTTCGATGTGTGGCCCGAAGTTCTGCGCAATGCGGATCAGCCAGGATGTGAAGGATTACGCGTCCGCGCATGGGATGCCGGTTTCCGTCGCAGTTTCCCAAGGCATGCGTGAGAAGGCCGACGAGTTCCGCGAAAAGGGATCGAACCTCTATGTCGAGCCAGGTGTTTGAATGAGCCTGCGCCCGCTGCCAACGAGGTCCGCGAGGACCTTGATGGCGGGGCCTTAGGGTCCGCGGGCCATGCCTTGACGATTACGCAGGCCGCCAAACGCCGCCCGATCCAAAGGACGCACCAAGGCCGCTAGAGCCTGGCGGTCGGAGCTTCCACGTTCTTCGCGGACGAGAAGACGTAGTAGCTACCGTTCCAGCTGAAGACCATTTCGGCCGGCACCATCTTCGAGGATGAGACCGGAGTTGCGGGGCCGTTAGGTCCGAAGGTTACGCCGCTTACCACGAAGCCTTTCCCGTCGCTCACCACGCGCATGGACCTGTATTGGAAGTATCCCTTGACTCCGCCGGTGAGGACGCTGGCGACGGGAACCCGGGTGGTCAGGTCGTCAGGGTTGGAAAACCACCCGTCATAGGCCACCTCCACCAGAGTGGGCGGCGCCGATCCACCCGCACGGAAAACGAAGAGCGTTACGGCGTTCAAGTTGTAGTAGCTGCAGGCTCCAGCCACGACCGCAAAGTCCTGGCCATGGACCGGCGACAGATAGATGACGTACTTCGCCTCCGAGGTTTTCAAGATCTGCCCAAGCGTCTCCATGGCGCATGCGCCCTTCTGCAACGGCGGATCCGGAATGGCATTTTGGCCGGGCAGGGTGATCTGGCTCCAATTGACCCTGGAAAATGCGAGCGCTGCAGCACTGGCTTGACCTGGTGCCGCCGTGCTTGTCGTTACGGACCTACCCGAGGTGGCCGTTGCCGACGAATTTGCCGCGCTGCCACCCGTGCCGCACGACGCCAGGAATACGGCTGCAACCGCCAGGGTGTACGTCAGCGGGCCGCTTGAGCGCCCGCGACGATTCCGGCGGAGCTGGGCGCGGCCCGGTTCCCTGCGAACAGCTTCCTTCACCGCGGGCAATCCCCTTGCAACGGGACCGGCAATGGCGTCGTCACCACCGCTTGGGACCCCACGATACTACGCGGACATTGCATGGGGGGCGCTCGTCACTCGAGCATGGACGGCAATATCCCTGGCCCACGACTGCTGCGAATCCGTCTTGTTTGTATCGATAGAGAACTTGCAAATGCCGGTCGCGGTCGCGCCACGCCAGCGTATTTCGGCTGGCTTGGGACCGGCGGGTTGGAAGTGATCCGCGACAGTGGGCCCGGCGTAAATGCAGGTCCGAGTCTGCCGACGGGCCGTGGAGTTGTCAGGCCCATGAATTCAGAGGCTGTGACGGGCACCGCCAAAAGCGGTCCGGGCTAAATGTGAGTCGGGGCTTCCAGAAGGGAAACGGAGGACGACGGCACCATGAAGTCCTTTCCCCACGCCCTCTAGCAGGGGAGCAGAAAGCCCAGCCGTTGGCAACGAGATGCTCGACGAGGGTTAGAGCGTTGCGAAGGTGGCCCGCTCCTTCGGAGCCACCGAGGCGACCTGGTATCGCTCGATGAACACCTGCGGCGAGATGAAGGCCACGGATGCCAAGCGGCTGAAAGAGCTCGAAGCCGAGAACAAGCCCCTGAAAAAGATCGTCGCCGACCAAACGTTCGCCATCGACTTGTTCGGCGAGATCGCCTCGGGAAACTGCCAACCCCGGCTCGTTCGTCGCCGATGTGGAGCTCGTGTGCGCCCTTGCGGGGCGCACGCCGTCGCCGGAAGAAAAGTGGCCTAGGCCGGCCGGCGGACGACCTTCAGCCCGGCTATCGGGGAACGTTCGACCACTGCATAGCGAAGAGAGCCGAAAAGATCACTACGGGAGCGAGCACCGCCACGGTCATGAGTTGATATCCGGACGCAGCAGCGACGGCGCCAAGGAGCGCGGGGGTGATCGCCGAGACTAGGCCGACCGTTGCAAACATGCCC
>JAKAOC010000082.1 GCA_021823385.1 Actinomycetes bacterium | reverse complement strand
GGGCGCGTTGACTCGCCTCCTCGTGCACCTGGGGCGTGCCGGCAGGCTGCCGAGCCGTAAGGGGATCCTCCCGATCGCCAAGCAGGCCGCGTTCGGCGGCGGCCTCCTCGCGGCGCAATGGGGCGGCCGCCGAGGGGGTCTCTCCGGCGCCGGAGGGCCTTCGTCCGACTTCACTCTCAGAGCCGCCAGCGGGTGGATTCACGGCCGGGCGAGGAAGTCCGCTGACCGCGGGTATGGCCGGCGCCTGGGTGCCCGGAGCTCCGGTGCCATCGCCAACCACCCGGGCCGGATTCTCAGGTCGAGTTACAAGTGACTGGTACACGCCGCCGACGGCCGGCGGAATCCGGGGCGCCTCGCCCGGACCGGAGGACGGGGCTGCAGCCATCGGGTCCGGCGCCTCGGAACGCACACCGGATCGGCGGCCCAAGTCTGCCACGTCGCGCGAAGCCAGGCTCTGGGTCCAGGTCGGGATGGAAACCGCGCCCCCTGAATCCTGCCACTGCGCCTCGTGCCACTCGCCCGAGCGGGCCTCCACGGCCTTCGGCGCAGCCCGTGAAGCTCTCGGCCGCGGCATAGGGTCGACAATGGCGCTGGGAGCGCGGGACATCGCCGGCCGGCGCGCCGCGATCGGGCGGCGCAGCGGAGCAGGGCGCCGCACAAGCCGGGGCGCCGGGCTCGAAGCGGCGGACGCCGCCGCCGGAGAAGGCTCGCGCTTGGGTATGGCGAAATAAACCCGGCCATTGTCCGGGCCAGCCTCCGTCCCGTCTTCCTCTGCATCGGTTCGGGGCAACCTGCGCGGCACCAGCTCGACCTCAGGCATCATCGATCCCTCGGGCAGCACCGAGGTCCCGCGGTAAGGCCGGCCGGTCAACGACACCAGGCCCGCCGGAGCTTCGTCCGAGACGAAGTGGGTCAGCGGCGAGAGCGAGAAGGTCGGATCGCGATAGTCGGGGAGCCACTCCGCAGGAGCGGAGGCAAGCGTGAGCTCCGGCCCGCGGAGCAGAACCGGCCGCATGGGGGCAAGCCGCTCCCAGCCTGCCGGCCCCACCTGGGCCGAGGGAGCCTCGCGCTCGCGTGGCATTGCGGCACGCGGCTGCGAGGCAGAAGCGGCGGGGCGGCGATCAGCCGAATCCTCTGCCTCACGACGTCTAAAAAAGCGAATTCCCGCCAACCTCAATCACCCGACATCCGCTTATTGATATTCGCGATGTTCTCGATGAAGACGCGCCGCTGGGCGTTCTCCAGATCGAGGATTTCGTCCAAGGACCAGTGGAAGTGGTACGCGATGTAGGAGATCTCCTCCCAGAGGCGCTCTGGAGAGGAGATCAGGATTCCCCCAGGCTCCCACCGGCCATATCGACCGTAAATTTCTCCTTGCACGATGGACAGCTCACCAGGACCCGTGTGTGGCCCTCGGCGTTGACGCGACGATAGAAGTCCTGCAGAAAAGCCAGGTCGGAGGCGAAAAGCCTCTCGATGATCCCGGCGTGTATCTGGTCCCCCTCCAGCTCCCCGAGCCGGGTTATGACCCGGGCCAGCAGCACCACCGTGAGATACGGCGGGTTCTCGCGCACCCGGTCGTCATGGAGGGGCAGCAGCTCGTCCCGCGCCGTGGCCAGACGCATCACCCCCTCGCGATGGACCTTCCCGTCGGGAGCCAGATACCCGCGTGGCAGCACGAAACTGAATTCCGTCTGCAGCTTGACCGGCTCCGGGGGCGGAGGCGGAGGCGGAACCTCCGCGGCCGCCTCCTGGGTTTCAGGAGCGTCCATGCGAGGGGGGATGTTTCGCATCATCAGGCGAGCTCGAGCCCTTCGTGCGTGATGGTCAGGGTCTCGGTGAGAACCGTGGTGTCGCCCGCCTTCAGCGAGCCGACCTCCAGGGTCTTGGGCCACCCGTTGGTGAAGTTGAAGGTCTGCACCACGTCGCCCTTGTAGTCGTAGACCTTGACCGAGCCCCCCTTGCGGGCGGTGGCGATGTCACCGTCGAAGACGTGCTTGATCCAGTCGGTCCATGACTTGTTTAGGGTCAGGCCACGCGTGAGGGTGATCTCCCCCGCCTTCTTCCGCCCGGGCAGCTTCTTGATCACCATCTGCCCGGCAGGCGTGTTGGCCTTCATTTCGATGTCGTCGACTTCGAGCTTGAGGCCGGACACCTCCTGGATGTCCTTCATCTCGATGCCGTCGATCTCCAGGCCGAAAGACCACGCGACCCCGGTGTCGTACTCAGCAAATGCCATTCGTTCTAAATCCTCCTATCCGAATCCGACGCGCTACTCGGCGACCAGCGAAGTGCCGCCGGAGAACTGCGAGAGGCGGAAGACGACGAACTCGGCCGGCTTGACGGGAGCGATCCCGATCTCGCAGACCACCTGGCCGGCGTCGATGGACTCGGCCGGGTTCGTCTCGTCGTCACACTTGACATAGAAGGCCTGCTCGGCAGTGGTGCCGAAGAGCGCCCCCTTGCGCCACTCGTTGACCAGGAATGCGGCCACGGTGCGGCGGATGCGAGCCCAAAGGGCCGGGTCGTTCGGCTCGAACACCACCCAGTCGGTCCCGTTGAGGATCGACTTCTCCAGGTAGTTGAAAAGCCGGCGTACGTTGATATAGCGCCACGAGGTGTCCGAGGAGAGCGTGCGGGCGCCCCAGACCTTGATCCCCTTGCCCGGGAAAGCGCGAATCACGTTCACGCCGATCGGGTTGAGCAGGTCGTGCTCGACCTTGGAGATGTTCATCTCGATGTCGACCGCACCGCGTACAACCTCGTTGGCGGGCGCCTTGTGGACGCCACGGGTGTCGTCGTTGCGGCTCCAGATGCCCGCCAGCAGGCCGCTCGGCGGGATCATGATGTTCTTGCCCGAAGGCGGATCGAGCACCTTGACCCATGGCCAGTACAGCGTGCCGTACTTGCTGTCGTAACCGGTGGTGTTGACCCTCCAGTCCTTGACCTGCTGCACGTTCATCGCCGGCGGCGTGTCGAGGATGGCCATCCGGTCGCCCATCAGCTCGCAGTGTGTGAGCATGGCCAGCTGAACGGTCTTGACACCCTCGAGGTCGATCATCCCCGCCTGATAGGCGGCCATCAGGTCGGGAGCGCTGACCATCGTGACCTCGTCGATGGCCTCCAGACCACCGAAGCCGGTGCGCTCGGCCGGATCGCCGACGTAGTCGGCCGAAGAGACCGAGGCCGGCTGGGAGGCCCCTCCGCCGGAGAGTGCAACCGCGCCACGGGCCACCGTCTCGACGCCGGAAGCCGCCTCGAGCAGCTTGATCAGCTTGGACTGGGCGTTGACGACGGTCGCTACGTTGGTCTTGCCGCGCTTCAGCGTGACGTTCTCGAAGGTCTCCTCCACCTTGCCGTCCTTCTTGACGACCAGGTTGAAGAGGTCCGGGGAGGCGGCGTCGCTGGCGTCGGTCACCTCGACGGTGATGTTGTTGCCGGCGTCGCCCTCAGCCTGAGCGGCAACGGTGAGAGCGCCGACCTTCTGCTCACCACCGGAGAGCAGTTCGGCCTTGGCCGGGGCCTCGGCCGCGTTCTCGCCAATCCTGACGATGTAGCAGACACCGCCCCCGTTGGCGAAATAGCCGTATACCGAGTGGGCCAGATAAGAGCCCTCCATAAAGTCACCAAAGGTGGCGACGAACTGGCTCCAATTGGCGACCAGCGTGGGCTTGTTGAGCGGACCCCGCTGGGCGAAGCCGACAAATGCGGCAACCGCGGTTCCAACTCCTTCGATAGGCCGGGAGCCGGAGGGAACCTCCTCTACGTACACACCCGGAGACAGATAACTTGGCAAGCGGTACCCCCAATTAACACGAAGAAGCAGCAGAAGCCTCGCCCACGCATTCAGGCACAAAGGTGGTTGCCCGATGCATTTTGGCGAGAAGCCAAGTAAAAGATACACCGACTCCCGAAACTAGTTAGAGAGACAGCATCCTTTTTTTTGACTGCTGTCAATTCCCCACAAGCGGTGATATCAGATCACTAAAAGTGGCATTCCGCCATGTGGGGGACCGGCTAAACCATTCGCTCGAGCCCGCGCCGACCGGCGCCGCCCTCCTGGTCCTCGTCCGAGGAATCCCGACCTCGCACCACTTCGGACTCCACTCCAACCTGGGGAGCGGAAATGGAAAAGGCCGGCTGCTCGGTGACCGGCGGGCCGAAGGGAAGGTCGATCTGCGGGTCGAAAGGCATGACCACCCTCAGGTCGATCGAGGGCTTCAGCTCCCTGCCGAGAGATGCCCAGATCTCGGGCACCTGACGCTCGTCGTTGGGCGGAATTCCCACGTTCACCATGATCGGCAGGCCGGTGGAGGCGAAGGGCTCCCCGGCGGCCTCGGGCGGGAAGTAAGGCGTCCTCATGAATTGCGAGAGCAGCGCCGATAGCAGTCGGTGCTCGTCTTCGGGGCGCTGGGTCCACGCGGTGAGGAGGTAGGAGAGGCGGAAGTACCGGATAGGGACCCTCCGCCTGGTCACCTGGCCTGCGTCGTCCCGCGATTCCACCACGCCCGCGGCACGGCGGTTGGACTCCTCGCGGATGTCATAGAGGTAGACGTTCACCGTAGGGGTGCTGCGCCGCGCAGACCACTCCTTGGTCGGCGGGTCGAAGTTGACTTCGGCACCCGAGCCGTTTATGACTCCGCTTTCGATCACTCCGCGGACAAGAGAATCGACAAGGTCTATCACGCATTCCCCCAGCGCACCGTTTGAGCGTACCCGACAATCCTACGCAGGGACGGACGGAGCCGTGGGCGGATGGGCGCCTTTGATCAGGAGAGGGACTCGATCGCCGAGGCGATCGCATCGGCCAGGCTTCGCGCCCGGCCCTCGTCACGCGCCTCGACCATGACACGGATCACCGGCTCGGTACCCGACGGCCTGACCAGGACCCGGCCCTGCTCCCCCAAAGCCTCCCGGGTCCGGCCGATCGCCTCGGCCACGGGAGCGGCCTCCATGACCGAACTGGCATCGCCGACACAGGGCACGTTCGTCAAGACCTGGGGAAGGCGCTGCATGGCCGTTCCGGCCAGCAGCGAGGCAGGCAGACCGGCAGCGCGGACAGCCCCCGCCAGGACCAGTCCGGTGAGCATTCCGTCACCCGTCCACGCCAGATCCGACAGGATGATGTGCCCGCTCTGCTCGCCCCCAAGGGAAAGGCCATGGCTCCGCATCGCCTCGAAGACGTTGCGGTCGCCCACGTCGGTCTGGATCACTCCTATCCCGCGCTCCTCGAGCGCCAGGCGCAGCCCCAGGTTGCTCATCACGGTCACGGCGATGGCGCGATTGGCCAGCAGGCCACGCGCCTCGAGGAATTCCGCAAGGATTGCCATTATGAAGTCACCGTCGACGACGGCGCCCTTCTCGTCGACCGCCAGCACTCGGTCCGCATCCCCGTCGAAGGCCAGACCGAGGTCGGCCCTTTCCTCGCGGACGGCCGCGATCACCGCCTCCATATGGGTGGAGCCGGCGTTGAGATTGATGTTGGTGCCGTCGGGGGTGTCGTTGATGACCACCACCCGCGCCCCGTACTCGGCATACACCCTGCGGGCAAATCCGCTTGCGGCCCCGTTGCCGGTGTCGACGACCACCTTCATGCCGTCCAGCCTGCCAACCAGTTCGATACCGGCGAGGTACAAAAAGTAATCCTCGGCCAGATGGCGGGAGTCGGTTATGGTCCCAACCGCCTCGTCGCCACCCCCGTCGCCATCGCCGGACGGGATTCCGGCCTCGATGGCCGCCTCGGCCTCCGGGGAGAGCTTGGTCCCCGCCGGACCGAGTATCTTGATGCCGTTGTCGAAGTAAGGGTTGTGCGAGGCCGAGATGACCGCGCCGGGAAGCCCCAGGCGCGAGCAGAGATAAGCCACCCCGGGGGATGGGATCACGCCCACGTCCAGAACCGAGGCGCCGCGCGAACAAAGGCCGGCGGCGAAGGCCGCCTGGAGCATCGAGCCCGACGCCCGCGTGTCACGACCCACCACGAAGGTGGAGCCGCTCACGGTTTTCGCCACGGACTGGCCCAGGCGCAGGGCGAATTCGACGCTCAGCTCCGAGTTGGCCCGGCCCCGTACTCCATCGGTGCCGAATTCCAGCACGGGACTAGCGCTTGGAGTACTGCGGAGCCTTGCGGGCCTTCTTGAGGCCGTACTTCTTGGATTCCTTCTCGCGCGCGTCGCGGGTGAGAAGGCCGGCCTTCTTCAGCACGGCGCGAAGCTCGGGATCCAGCTCCACGATGGCGCGGGCAAGGCCAAGGCGCAGCGCGCCGGCCTGGCCGGCCACACCGCCGCCGTCGAGGGTGGCGTCGACGTCGTAGTTGGTCTGCACCGAGGCGACCCGCATCGGCTCGACCGCATGCTGGCGGAGCGAAGGGGCGCCGAAGTAGTCCTCGAAGGGGCGCTTGTTGATCAGGATCTGGCCGTTGCCCGGACGCAGGCGCACCCTGGCGACCGCTCCCTTTCGACGTCCCGTTGCTTGCACCAAAGGCTTGGTCATGGAATCGACTCCCGCGATCTATCAGTTGGCGGCGCGTCGGGCGCCGGCGATCTCAAACTCGACTGGCTGCTGGGCCGAGTGCGGATGCACCGGGCCGGCGTAGACCTTCAGCTTCTTGAACATGGCCCGGCCCAGACGGTTCTTGGGCAGCATGCCGCGAATAGCCTTCTCGACCACGAAGACGGGCTTGGTGTCCATCAGCTCGGTGTAGCTGGTGGACCGCAGGGCGCCCGGGTAGCCGGAGTGGCGATAGGCAAACTTGCGCTCGGCCTTGTTGGAAGTCAGGACGATCTTGTCCGCGTTGACCACGATCACGTGGTCGCCGGTGTCAAGATGAGGGGCGAAAACAGGCTTGTGCTTGCCGCGGAGCAAGCGGGCCGCCTCGGTGGCGAGACGCCCGAGGACCATTCCCTCGGCGTCTATCACGTACCACTTTCTCTCGATGTCGGCCGGCTTGGTGGAGTAGGTTCGCATGGTCTCTCAAGTCTCAGGGATCGACAAATCTTTCGCCCAGGAGCCAAAGGCCCTCTAAGGCGCAAAGGGTCAGTATAGTGGCCGGGTTCGTCCCGGCCGCCAGGCTAGGGCAGCGTGTAGCTCCAAAGCTCGCGAAAGCCGCCCACATCCAGTGTACCCAACTCCGCGTAGGGCTCTTTGTATCCTACCCCCACCAGGTAGAGCCCTTCCGGCGGGGCGAGGGTCACCCCCTTGGCCCGGTCCGCCGCGGCCAGCGCGTCGGCAAAGGCGGAGGCGGGCTTGTCTCCTACCGCCACCAGGCCCAGGTACCCCACCAGCGAGCGCACCATCTGGTGACAAAAGGCGTTGGCCCTGATCTCCAGCGCCCAGACCCCGGTGGCCACCGAGTAGAGAGAAACCTCCTCCACCCGCCGGTACAACGATCCTCCTCCCGGGTCACGCCGACAGAAGGTTGAAAAATCCCGCTCACCCAGCATGGCCGGCGCCGCTTCCGCCAGGGGCTCCGCGCGGAAGTCCGGCCCCAGGTGCCAGCAGAGGCGCCGCAAGTGGGGAACGTCGGCGTCGCGGCTGGAGATCAGGTACCGGTAGCGCCGCCAAACCGCCGAAAAGCGCGCATGGAAGCCCTCCGGGGCCGCTTTCACCGCCAGCACGGAGATGGAGGCCGGGGTAAGTGAATCGAGGGACTTGCGGACCTTCGAAAGGTCCAAGGAACGCTCCTCCTCCAAGGAGAGCCCCACCACCTGGGCAAGCGCGTGCACCCCCCTGTCGGTTCGGCCGGCTACAACGGTCCGGAAGCCCTCGCCGACGACAGTGACCAGGGCTTCCTCGAGCGCGCCTTGAACTGTGGGCAGCTCCCCCTTCTGGCGGGCGTAGCCGGCGAATGCTGTCCCGTCGTAGGCGATAGTCAAAGCGAGGTCTCTGGTCGCGATCTCGTGGTAAGCGTGGGGCATTGGGCTCCTCGATCGGACCCTGTGACGCAGACGAATCTAGCGGTGCCGCGCATGGGAGGCACAAAGAAAAAGGCGGCGGGTCGACCCGCCGCCTTCGTCGATTCAAGCTCGGATCAGACCAGCTCGATGACCGCCATGGGCGCGTTGTCGCCGAGGCGGGGTCCCTTCTTCAGGATCCGGGTGTATCCGCCCGGGCGCCCCGAATAACGGGGGGCGATCTCGTGCACCAGCTTGTGGGTCATGTCCTCGTCACGCAGATAGCCGAGGATCAGGCGGTAGCTGTTGAGGTCTCCACGCTTGGCCTTGGTGATCAGCTTCTCCGCGACGGGACGAAGAGCCTTGGCCTTGGCCTCGGTCGTGGTTATCGACTCCGCCGCAAAGAGGGACGCGGC
>JAKAOC010000081.1 GCA_021823385.1 Actinomycetes bacterium | reverse complement strand
TCGACAGCCTCCGAAAATTGCTGAAGTAACTACAGATTTGTAATTATCAGTGCTTGACCAGCGCGATGAAAGTGACCAGGTTGAAAGTGGCATGGGCCACCATCCCCGGCCCCAGCCTCTTGTAGAAGATGCGCAAGGTGCCCAGGATTATCCCCACCGCCACCAGCCCCAAAAGCTGCAGGGGTTCCACGTGGGCGATACCGAAGCCTATGGCCGAAAGAAGGACGGATATGACGTTGGCTCGCCGGCGGGGAAGGTTGCGCAACTTGTACGAGATGCTCTGCAGCAGGAGCCCGCGGAAGAAGATCTCCTCCACGATGGGGGCGCCCACCACAATGACCAGCCCGACCAGCGCCACCGTCCATCCGTGGCCGGCCGACGTGATGTAAGTCGCCGGGCCGGAAAGCTTCTGTTGCAAATTGGGTATCAGGGGCTCGAGCGGAAGGTAGACGAGAGGGAGGATCGCGAATTGCAGCACCAACCCCGAGACCACGCCGACCGGCACGTCCACCAGGGGACGGATGTAGACCGAGTAGTCGCGCCTCAGCGATCCGGTTCCGAGCCGCCGGGAGGTAACCCACGCCGCGCCGAAGAAGCCGAGCCAAGTGCCCAGCGAGCTGGAGACGAGGTCTCCTGCGGTAAGGCTGGTCGCTGAGACCTTCTCACCCGACAGGGCCATCCAGCCGAGAAGGAAGATCGAGGAAAAGGCGTAGGCGACCACGATGGCCAGAAGCGCGCCCCAGATGCTCGAAAAGCCCGGCTCGTAGACCGCCGGCGCAGTCTCTTTTTCCACCCGCAACTCTCCAAGACCTCCGTGGCCTGCCGTACCGCAGAACTCCGCGGGAACGGCTGTGCTAGGGGCGCCGAAGCTCCCAGGAGCACCCCAGGAGGCATCGAGAAGTCACTCAGCCACTAAAAGCGCTGCGACGCCTAGATTATTAAAGCTATGAGCAGACCTTCGCCGGAGATGCGCCCGAACGGGCAGAACCCGCTTAAGCGGCCGCTGAACAGCCCCGATCAGGCTTGGCGGTGGGTGATTGGCGTCACCATCGCAGTGCTCTTCATCGTCTTCCTGTCGCTCAACTTCTTCAAGAGCACGCCGACTTCGCAGTTGAGCTACTCAACCTTCCTGCAGGACGCAAGCTCCAAGCAAGTATCAACCGCGGTCATCGACAACTCCACCGGCCGTATTTCCGGCCAGTTCAAGGACGGCACCGCCTTCTACGTGAACGGCCCCTCACCTTCAATTGCAACTGACATTTCCGCGCTGCGCCACGAGGGCGTCTCGGTCCAGTTCCAGTCCAGTCAAAGCGGCCTGCTGGCCTCCCTCATCACCTGGGTCGGTCCGCTCGCCTTGCTGCTCATCTTCTTCATGTTCATAAACCGTCGCGCCCAGGGCCAGATGTCGGGCATCATGTCCATCGGGCGCTCTCGCGCAAAGGTCTACACCACCGAGCGCCCAAGAACCACCTTCGAAGACGTAGCCGGCTACACCGGCGTTAAACAGGAAATCGCCGAAGTGGTCGACTTCCTGAAGAACCCCTCGCGCTTCAAGGAGATCGGGGCGCGGGTCCCCAAAGGCATCCTCCTGGTTGGGCCCCCGGGTACCGGCAAGACCCTGCTCGCCCGTGCCGTCGCCGGAGAGGCGGGAGTGCCGTTCCTCTCGGTGACGGGTTCGGACTTCATGGAGATGTTCGTCGGCGTCGGCGCCTCCCGCGTCCGCGACCTCTTCCAGACCGCGCGGAAGCAGGCGCCGGCCATCATCTTCGTAGACGAGATCGACTCCATCGGCCGCAAGAGGGGCGCCGGGCTCGGAGGCGGCCACGACGAGCGTGAGCAGACGCTCAACCAGCTCCTCTCGGAGATGGATGGCTTCGACACCACGGAGGGCATCGTCATGATGGCGGCCACCAACCGGCCGGACATCCTCGATCCTGCGCTTCTCCGCCCGGGGCGTTTCGACCGCCAGATCGTGGTCCCATTGCCAGACCTCGACGAGCGCCTACCCATTTTGCAAGTCCACTGCCGGGGCAAGCGGATGGCCGACGACGTGAACCTGGGAGTGGTTGCACGCGGCACCCCGGGCATGAGCGGTGCCGACCTGGCCAACCTGGTAAACGAGGCGGCCCTGCATGCGGTGCGCCGCGGAGCACACGATGTGGCGATGGAGGACTTCGAGGAAGCTCGCGACCGAGTCCTGATGGGCCAGCGCAGGGATTCGGTGGTCCTCTCCGACGACGAGAAGGAGCGTGTCGCCTTCCACGAGGGCGGACACGCCGTGCTCGCCTACCTGCTCCCCCATGCCGACCCGGTGCACAAGGTGACCATCCTCCCCACAGGCATGGCGCTGGGCGTCACGCAGCAGCTCCCGCTGGAGGAGAAGCACATCAACTCCAAGGAGTACATAGAGGACTCGCTGGTGGTTCGCATGGGCGGACGCGTGGCCGAGATGCTCATCTACGGCGATCTCTCCACCGGCGCCAGCAACGACCTGGTGCGAAACACCGAGCTGGCCCGCAAGATGGTCCGCGAATGGGGCATGAGCGACAAGATCGGCCCCATGGCCTGGGGAAGCCAGGAGATGGTCTTCCTGGGCGAGGACATAATGCACACGCGCGACTACTCCGAGCAGACCCAGCACATCATCGACGAAGAGGTCGAGCGCATCTTGCGTGAGCAGGAAGAGCGCGCAATGGAGTTACTTGGCCGGCACCGTCATGGTCTGGAACTGGTGGCAAAGGAGCTCCTCGAAAAGGAGACCGTCGCCGGCAACGAGGTCGGGCGCTTGGTCGACGAGGCACACGGGGGACCAGTGCATCCGGAGGGCAGCAGCAAGTACGTGCCGCGCATCAGTGATGAAATGGCCACCGGCAACGGAGTGGCGCACACCGATGGCGCGTCGACCGAGGGTGCGCCCACGCCGGCACCTGAGGCCGAGCCAAGCCCCACTGCAGAGGCCTGATAGAACGGCCTCCCACCGCCGCCCTGCACTAATCGAACGGGTGTTCGATACATTGTCACAGGCCCGCGGCATAATGGTGTGCATGAGGAACCAGTTGCCACTCATCGAGGACGAAGGGTCCACAGGACGCAAGTCGAGCTGGAAGTTGGACGAGCGCACACGCCGCATCGGCCTTAGGCAGGTCACCTTGGCCCGCCAACAGCTGTTGAGCGCGAAGGAGCAGGCACGCCATAGCCGCCCGCTCGCCGCCGCGCACAGGGCTTGAGAAGACCTCGGCACCGTAGGTGCCGACTAGCGTTGAGGTCGCCGGCCTCCTAGAAGAGAAGGGCGCACTTGCAAAAAGGCGAACTACTTCGCAAGCTGGGGCGTCCGGAAGACGCCAGGCTCTGCATAATCTCCTGCGACTCGCTTGGCTTCTCGCACTCCCACAACGTCGCGGCGTTCGACGCCCTCACCCGCGGCATAGCCACCACCGCCAGGTTGGTGGCCAATGCCCCGTGGTCCCGGGAAGTGAGCTCGCTCTACCGCGGCCAGGACGTCGGGATCGGCCTGGTGCTCACCTCCGACCACGACATCTTCCGCATGGCCCCTCTGACCCAATCCCCCACCTTGGTGGACGGGGCAGGCGAGCTTCCGCGCACGCTGGAGGACTTCTGGGAACATGCCGACACCGCCGAGGTGCGCCGGGAGTGCCGGGCCCAGGTGGAAAGGGCGATCTTCTACGGCCTGGACCCCTCGCATCTCGCGTCCGAAGCCCAGGCGCTGACGCTGCGCCCAGAGTTTTTCGACGTGCTCATCGAGGTAGCCCTGGAGTTCGGTCTCCCGGTGCGGGTTCCGATGAGCGACGATCCGGCCACCGCGGTCTTTCCGGCCGCCGAGCTCGCCGCCGAAGCAGGGGTTTTCGCCCCCGACGCCCAGGTGTGCACCTTCGATTCCGGCCCAGGCTCGCACTTCGTGGACGAGCGTATCTTCGAAGAGGCGCTTGCCTCGCTGACCCCGGGCGTCAGCGAAATCTCTTTCCGCCCGGCCGTGGCCTCAGATGAGCTGACCGCGCTCTACCCCCAGGACTGGGAGCGCTTCGCCAGGGCGCATCTCTTCCTCACCTCGCCACTCGCGCAGATGATGCTGGCCGACCACCAGGTCTCGACCATCGGCTATCGCGAGCTGAAAGAGGTCCAGGCGGAGCTGACAGCCCTGTAGTGCGTTCAGGCCCCGGCGCGGCTAGTATCTTCACCAAAGGGGCAAATCCCCGGTAAATTCTGAAGGGCGGTAGCCGTGTTTGCGGAGATCCTAGGGCAGGACATGCTCATCCTGCTGGTCGTTATCGTTGTAGTCTTCGGCGCCTCCCGGCTACCCAAGATCGCCCGCTCCGTCGGACAGGCCAAGGGTGAGTTCGAGAAGGGCCTGAAGGACGGCACCACCCAAGCCAAGGGCGCCTCGACCGAGACCAAGGACGCCTCGAGCGAGACCAAGGATCAAGCGCAATCCTGAGCCTGAATGGCTGAGGCCGCCGGAAATCCGGAAATGTCGAGGGCCCGGTGTAACGCCGGGCCCTTTTTCCACTTTCGACCCCGGGCGGCTAGTCAGTCGCCGAAGTCGGTGACTTCAAGAATTTCCTTCTGAAGCTGGCGGTACTCGGCGGAGTTGGTCACCGGCAGGAGCGACATGAGCTTGCCGATGTTGCCGTCGACCTTTAGCCTGCCCTGCATGAATGCCGCATTGGCGTCCAACTGAAGCTTCTGGATCTTCAAGGCGTCGTCGTAGCTCTGGGTGAGAGTTATCTCGGCGTCGTCGATCTCCCCCAGCTGCGACTCGGTCAGCTTGCCGTTCTCCACCAGCCAGTAGTACTTGACCACACCGGAGGGGCCGCCTTCGATGACATACTGGATGCGGGCCGTGGCACCCGGACGCTCCGGCTGCGTAGCCGCCATCTTGAAAGTCTCGGCGAACCACTCGCCACTAAGCCATGCGTACTTGCTCAATTCTCCCTCTCATGGGCCAGCCTGGCCCGACAGGCTACCGCGCCCCGTTGGCGCACTGACTCCGCCATCAATCTTGGCACTTTTGCCGGCCCAAGGCCGCGCCGTTTCGCCGAAGAGCAGTTACAAACCTGCGAAAACGTCGGTTTCGATGCCTTCGGGCCGGTAGCCCTCAGGGGCCACCGCCAGGAAGAGATCCTCGGTGGGATAGGCCGCCTCCGCCTCCGAATCGCTAAGGCCGAACCAATGGCGCGACTCGGGATCGATCTGGGTGGCGTGCGCACGCAGTGCGTCACTGCGGCGGGCATGGTAGCCGGTAATGTCGATCTTGGTTGTCGCCTCGTAGTCGGCCTCCGCGCTTGCCAACCACTCGGGCGAGTATGGCGACTCCTTGCCCAGCTCGAGAAACTTGGCGTGCAGTGCCTGCATTCTCTCCGGGGCCCACACGTGAAAGTAGACCTTGGCCACGAGGTGGGGCTCCTCGCCCGCCGCCGCCGCGAAGCCGGAATCGGCGGCCAGCTCGCGTGCGCGCATGGAGACCTCATAGACCCGGAGATGGTCGGGATGGGGGTAGCGGCGCTGAATCTCGGGGTAGGTGAGCATCACCTGGGGGCGCTCTTCCAGAACGATCCGTGCAAGCCGGCCGGCCGCCTCGTCGAGGTCGGCGCGGGCGAAGCAGCCGGGGTCCCTGTTGGCCTCGCTGTCGGGCATTCCCGAATCGCGGTAGCCAAGCATCTCCGCCCGGTCGTAACCGATTATCTTCACCGCCTCGGCCAGCTCGTCGGCGCGCACCCTGGGCAGGTCCGCGCGCACCTCGGGGGTGTCCATCGCGGGATTGAGAATGTCGCCCGCCTCTCCCCCGGTGGCGGTCACCAGCACCGCATGCGCACCGGAGTCGCTGTATCGAGCGATCAGGGCGGCGCCTTTGGAGGCCTCGTCATCGGGATGGGCGTGTACTGAAAGAATCACTTGCTTTTCCATAAGTGTTCGAACCTAGCAACCGCGCAAAACCTTCCGCCTCCTGCCGAGATGGAGACGCAAAGGGGGCCGCCGGACCAGCCGGCGGCCCCCAAGGCCAATTCGATGGCGGTTCAGGCTACTTCAGCCAGGAAGGCACCGGACCTTCGACCGAGGCATGGGTCGTCACCGGCCCCTGCACATTGGTCACATAGACCGGGCTCACCGCGCTCGCACCACCAGTGCCATTGAGCTGCAGCACTTCGGCTCCCATGAAGCCCAGATGCTGTGTCGCCGAATAGCCGAGCGGAGCCAGGCCGGGGCCGGTCCAGGTGGAGCCCTGGGTGTTGATGGCGTTGAGCAGATCCTGACGTGTCGGGTTCTGACCCGCCGCCCTCATGGCCAGGGTGAAGTCGTAGGCCATCGCCATCCCGTACACCATATTGCCGTCAACCGGCTCCTTGGAGTCGTACTGGGAGTGGACCTTCAGGAACAGCTTGATCCACGGATCGCTGGTGTTCGTCGCCATGGGCAGGTAGTCGAGGGTGTAAAGCCCGTTCAGGGCCGAAGCCCCCACCTTGCCCTTGGAGAAGTTGGACACCAGGCCGGCCAGAGTGGTGGGATCGGACGAGACCGACGAACTCACCGTGGTCGGGTGGTACCCGAGGACCGCCATGGAGAGCAACGCCAACGCGGTCGCGGCCGGGATGGTAAAGAGCACCACCACTTGGGCTCCGGCCTGCTGCAGCGCCGCGACCTGAGTGCTCAGGCCGTTGGCGAGAGTGGTCGGGTCGTACGGCTGGGCAGAGACGATCTGGCTGGCAGGGAGCATCTGCTTGATACCGTTCAGTCCGCCGCCGCCGAAGTCGTCGTTCTGGTAAAGGACGCCGACCTTCATACCGGCAAAGTGGTCCTTGATATAGGCGCCGAGCACCTTGCCCTCGATGATGTAGTCCGGCTCCCACCCGTAGGTATAGGGATGCACCGTCGGCTGGTTCCAGCAGTTGCAGCCGGAGGCTACGAAGATGTCCGGAACCTTGTTCTGGTTGAGGAAGTTGACCACCGCGGTGTGGGTCGGCGTGCCGAGGCCCCCGAGGATGGCATAGACGTTGTCCTGAAGGACGAGCTGACGTACGACCTGAACGGTGTTGGCCGGATTGTAGCCGTCATCCAGATACTTGAAGGTCACGCTGCGGCCGTAGATGCCACCGTGGGCGTTCACATACTTGAAGAACGACTCGATGGCCGGACCGATCTCCGAGTAGCCCGGCGCGGCCGGCCCGGTCAAGGGCTGGTGCGAACCGAGAAGAATGCTGGTGGGCGTGATGCCCGGCGCGGACGCGGTGTTGGCCACCGACGCGCTGGTGCCCGAGCCGCCCGACGACGATGAACTATTGGAGCTTCCGCATGCGGCGGCGACCAGGCTGAAGGCCGCCATCACCGCCACTACCCGGAATCCCCGCCTAAATGAAGAACGGGATTCACCCATTTCTATAGTTTCCCCCTATGTAAATATCCCTGAGCGTGAGCCCTACGGACTCCACGCCCGTCATCGGCACCGCGTCCGCGGTGCCACTTGCGCGGTGCCGCTACCCCTGCGGCCACCACTGCCACCCTTCTTTAACTTGGCTCCTTTCCGAGACTTTTCAGCTTGAATATCCCCGCACGCACCAGCCCTTGGATGCCCACCGGAGCGATCATGATGATCGCGACCAGAAGGAAGCCGTAGATGGCCAGCGCCAGGTTGGCCGAGATCGCCTGGTTGAGATTCAGCTTCTGGGTGAGCGTGGTGGCCCACCCAGGCACATACACCATGATCAGCGCGCCCCACACCGCCCCGGCCAGCGTGCCCGTCCCGCCTATCACCATCGCAGCCAGGAGTGAGATGGAAAGCACCACCGAGTAGCCGCCCGGCGAGACGTTTCCGGCCACCAGGGCGAAGAGGCCGCCTCCCAAGCCGGCGGCCGCGGCTGACAGCGAAAAGGCGAGAACCTGGGTCCGCGCCACGGAGATGCCCGACACCTGCGTGGCGATCTCGTCATCCCTTACCGCCCTGAATCTGCGCCCCACCCTGGAGCGCAGCAGGTTGGCGAAGAGAACCATCACCACCACCACGCAGATCATTTCTATGATCGCCAGCCACTCCGTAGGGGTGGCCGCCGCTCCCAGGAAGGCCGGGGCGTTGGGCTGGCTCACCTCCAGGCCCTGATACCCGCCGAAGAGGGACTGATAGCGGGTGGTAAGGTCGGGCAGCCCCAATGCGAGAGCCAAGGTGGCGCCGGCCAGGTACGGCCCGCGCAGCCGGGCGGCCACCAGGCCCAATAGAGCTCCGAAGACCATCGTCACCAGCGCCGCGGCGATGAGCATCGCCCACAGAGGCACCTTGGTGTGCAACTGCAGCAGCGTCAGCGTCCAGGCCCCGATGGCCATGAGGGCGCCATGGCCCAGTGAAATCTGGCCGTTCTGGCCGGTCAGGACCGACAATCCGACCAG